>DATCRS010000532.1:0-13134 GCA_036568845.1 Devosia sp.
CGATACCGCCCAGAGGAAAGGCGATGTAGCGGGTGCGCTCGCCGGCGTAGTGAAAGCGTGCGTCGATAGCGGCGAGGTCGTCCCACATGAAGTTCAGTTCCTGGTTCTAGTTCTTGATGCCGCTCATCGTGATGCCTTCGATCACGAATTTCTGAGCGACGAGGAAAAGGAGGACGACGGGCAGGATGGACATGCTCATGGCCGCCATCACCAGCGAGAGATTGCCCGAGCCGAGATAGCCGCGGAGCACATCCATGGCGACCGGCAGCGTCATCGAGCTCTCGCGCCCCAGCAGCACCCGTGCCTGGAAATAGTAGTTCCACGTCTGCGTGAAGGTGATGATCCCCAGCGCCGACAGGGCAGGGCGGAGCTGCGGCAGCGAGATGCGCCAGAAGATCTTGAAGTAGCCCGCGCCGTCCATCAGCGCTGCCTCTTCCAGCGCCTTGGGCTGGCTCAGCATGAACTGGCGCATCAGGAACACCCCGAAGCTCGAGGTGAGATACATCAGCGCCAGCCCGATCGGCTGGTTGATGAGCCCGACCTGCGCGTAGCCCAGATAGATGGGGAGGATGGTCACCTGCGCCGGGAACATCAGCCCCACCAGCAGGATGAAGAACAGCGTGTCGCGGCCGCGGAACTCGAGCCGGGCAAAGGCGAAGGCGGCCAGCGTGCAGGTGACGAGCTGGCCCACCGTCACCAGCACCGCGATCAGGAGCGAGTTGGCATAAATTTGGAGGAAAGGCACGCGCGAGGCGAGCACCGCCTGGTAGTTGGCAAGATCGAAGTTGGTGGGGAGGAAGCTCGGCGGCAAACGATAGGCTTCGGCCACCGGCTTGAACGACATCGAAAACAGCCACAGGAACGGCAGCAGCATGCCGATGGCGAGGACCGCGATGACAGCGATGATGGTGGCATCGATCCAGCGCTTGGCGGCGCGTGTCCGCATGGCTCCGTTCATCGCTGCACCCACTTGCGCGAGAGGAGCTGCTGGATGGCCGTGATGACGAGGATGATCACTGTCATCACCACCGAAATGGCCGCCGCATAGCCGATCTGGAAGCTGCCAAAGCCTTGCTCGACGATGAGGATGGAAAGCGAGCGCGTGGCATCGCCCGGTCCGCCTTGGGTGAGGATAACGATCGACTCGTAAACTTGCAGCGCGCCGATCGAGGCGTAGACGATGCAGAAGAAGACCACAGGTGAGATGTAGGGCAGGGTGATGCGGAAGAACTGCCGCCAGGCCGGCGTGCCGTCCATGATCGCCGCCTCGACGATGTTTTTGGGCACGCCCTGCAGCGCTGCGATGAAGATGATCATGAAGAACCCGCAGTTCTTCCAGACGTCCATGATGATGATCGAGCTCATGGCGTTCTGGCTGTCGGTGAGCCAGCGCACCGCCGGGATGCCGAGCACGCGGAGGAAGTAGTTGATGACGCCAAGCTCGTCCCCGAAGAAGTAGCTCCAGACGATCGAGACGAACGCCGCCGCGATGATCACCGGCAGGAAGAAGGCGAGGCGGAAGAAGTAGAGCAGCCAGCCCGGCATCACCCGGTTGAGCGCCACAGCGAGGATGAGCCCGACCGAGACGTTGAACGTCACCGCAAAGAAGGTGAAGCGCAGCGTGTTCCAGAGGATTTCGAGCGAGCGACGGTCGGTGAAGAAGCGCGTGAAATTGTCGAACCCCACCCAGCGCGAGCCGAGCATCGGGTCGTAGTAGGCAAAGCTGAGGATGACGGTGAGGACCACCGGCGCCAGCACGAAGGTGAGGTAGAGCACCGAGGTCGGCAGCACGAAGAGATAACCGGTCCGCGCCTGTGCACGGCGGAGGTCGGATGTGCGGTGGACGGTGGTGGTCGTCACGATGGTCCCCTCGCACCAGCTGTCATCCCTGCGCAGGCAGGGACCCATGGTGCAACGAGCTCGAGCTTAGCGGTTCGACCACGGGTCTCATACTCGCCGCCAGGAGTATGCGGCGCGATGGGTCCCTGCTGTCGCAGGGATGACATCGGGAGTGAGGGTAGAGCGGCGGACATACCTTGCACCGGCGTGGAAGTGTTCGCCTTCTCCCCTTGAGGGAGAAGGTGCCCGAAGGGCGGATGAGGGTTATCCCTCCACATCTGCGATGGCTGAGAGATACCCCTCATCCGTCTCGCCCTTCGGCCGATCCACCTTCTCCCTCAAGGGGAGAAGGGGACCGACTGCGGCTTCGGAGACTACCCGCCCATCTGCTGCTTCAGCCGCGCAAAGCTCTCGTTGAGCTCGGCGTCGGCTGCCTTGGTGCCGTCGGCGATGGATTCCTGGCCCGACATCATCGCGGTGTAATGCCGGATGAAGATCTTCTCGACTTCCTGGAAGTTGGCGGGCGAGGGCACCGGCACGGTGAAGGGCAGCGTCTCGTAGTAGAGGAAGGCGCTGGGCGGGAAGGCGAGGAAGGCCTCGCTCGAGGCCGCCGACTTGCGGCCCGGCACACCACCGCCACGCTCGCCCTGCTCGCGCTGCGTCTCTTCGCTGGTGAGCTCGAGCACCAGCGCCTTGGCGAGGTCGGCATTCGGCGTGGTCTTGGCGATGGCATAGGCGCCGAAGCCGATGATGGTGGCTTCCTTCTCCTTCATCGGCGGGACGGCGATGTCCATATTGACGTTGTTCTTCCTGGCGTTCTGCACGATCCACTGCCCGCGGCTGATCATCGCGACCTGGCCGGCCATGAACTGGTTGTCCATCGTGTCGGCACCCGGAATGGGCGAGACGCCGTCGACATGGATGAGGTCGTAGAGAAACTGAAGCGTCTCGGCGACCTTGGGGTCGAGCATGTTCGACGCCGTCCAGTCGGCATTGAGGATGCCGGTGCCGTTCGAGAAGAACCACGGCTGCACGAAGAAGTTCTGGTTCGGCACTTCGTAGCCGAACTGGGTGACATTGCCCGCTCCGTCCTTGACCGTGAGCGCCTTGGCGGTGTCGCGGAACTGCTCCCAGGTCCAGCCGCGCGCCGGATAGGCCACGCCTGCTCTGTCGAACAGGTCGCGGTTGTAGTTGATCATGATGTTGTTCCAGCCGATGGGGATGTAGTTGATCTCCCCTTTGTAGGAACCCTGCTCGAACAGGCTCGGCGCGAAGTCCGAGAAGCCCGAATTCTGCGCCACGAAATCGTTGAGGCCCATGAAGAGGCCGCGCGACGAGAAGGCCTGGAAGGTCTCGATGGCGGTGCCATAGATGTCGGCCTGCGAACCCGAGGTGAACTGGCCGAGCACCTTGGTGACGTAGTCGCCCCAGCCGGTCGAGATCGGGTCGATCGAGACCTCGACAGTGACGTTGGGGTACTTCTGGTTGAAGCGGCCGATAGCGCTCTGGATGCCAGCGAGCTCGGCGTCGCCGCCGAAGGCCTGGACGCGCAGTGTCGCGGTGGCGTCGGACTGGCCGAAGGCGCGGCCGAGCCCGAGCGAGGTACCGGCGGCAAGAGCCGCGGACGACAGCAGCAGGCTGCGCCGTGAAAGTTTGTGCATTGATTTCCTCCCCTTTCGCGCCTTCCCGGCGCTGTCGAAACGTTTCGTGTAATGCTGCTCAGGATGCGGCGTGTGGACCCATGGACTACACGTCGTGAAGGCGTTTGCGTGCACGAAACGTTTCGTATAATGCAAATCCTGTCGGCCTTGGCAAGATGCCCGCCGAGAATTTCGCGGGGTGAGACGTTTGGCGACCATCAAGGACGTGGCGAGACGGGCAGGGGTGGCCATCTCCACGGCATCGGCTGCACTCAACCGCTCGGCGCCGGTGAGCGACGACGTGATCGCCAAGGTCGCCGAGGCGGTGCGCGAACTCGGCTACGTGCCGCACGGCGCGGCGCAGA
Organism: Devosia sp.; assembly: GCA_036568845.1. Taxonomy (GTDB): domain Bacteria; phylum Pseudomonadota; class Alphaproteobacteria; order Rhizobiales; family Devosiaceae; genus Devosia_A. The sequence goes on from DATCRS010000532.1 coordinate 3,845, forward strand.
GCCTGCGCAGCGGTCAGTCGCGGCTCATCGGCCTCATCGTCCCCAACATCACCAATCCGCATTTTGCGGCCGTGGCGCGGATCATCGAGAATGTGTGCCTCAATGCCGGCTACCTCTCCATGGTCTTTTCCACGGGACAGGATTCCGAGCGCGAGGACCAGATCCTGCGTATGCTGCGCCAACAGCGCGTCGCCGGCCTCATCATCATCCCGACCCGGTCGGACGCCGAGCACGGGCGACGGCTCAGGGCCGAGATCCACGTGCCCACTGTGCTGCTCGACATGTACGTCGAGGGTCTCGGCTATGATGTGGTGAAGCTCGACAATGTCGCCGCCACGCGCCTCGCCACCGAGCACCTCATCGGGCTCGGCCATCGCCGCATCGCGGTGCTCACCGGCATTCCCGGCCTCGCCACCAGCATCGACCGTCTCGAGGGCTATCTCGACGCGCATCGCAGGGCTGGGCTCGCGGTCGACGAGCACCTGCAGCTCAAGGGCGATTACGAGCAGGCGACCTCTGCCCAAAGTGTGCGCGAGATCATGCGCGGGGCCGCGCCGCCGACGGCATTGGTCTCCATCTCCAACATGATGACGCTGGGCGCGCTGCATGGGTTGCGCGATCTCGGCCTCGGCGCGCCGAAGCACCTCTCGATCGTGGGCATCGACGATTTCGATTTCGCCGATCTCATCGACCCGCCGCTGACGGTCGTCCGCGTGCCTTTGGCACCGATGGCCGAGCGGTCGATCGGCATCCTGCTCGAGATGATCGGCATGAAGCGGCCGGCGCGCGGCACGGTCGAGATCTTCCAGCCCGAGCTCGTCGTGCGCGGGTCTACCGCGCGGCTCAGAGGGTGAACGCGTCGCTCTCGCCGGGCACCAGTTCCATCGGCCAGACGCGGCGCACCGTGCCCTGCGGATAGATCTCCGCATAGGCCGGCATCGAGGCGAGCAGCGACTCCCCGAGCGCGATGCCGAGGTCGCGCAGCGACAGCTTGAAGCAGGTGAGGGCGGGCGAGAGGAATTTCGCCACGAGGCTCTCGCGAAAACCGATCACGGCGATGTCCCTGCCTGGCATGACGCCGGCTTCGTTGAGCCCGCGATAGAGGCCGAGCGCGAGGAGCTCGTAGACCAGCACCACGGCGGTGGGCCGCTCGTCCATGGCGAGGATATCGTGCGCCAGCTGGTAGCCGCCGAGCTCCGACGACGCGACCCGCAGCACCAGCCGCGGATCGAACTCGATGCCGTGCCGCTCCAGCGCCGCCTTATACCCGTCGATATAGACGAAGCTCAGGTTGATGTCGTTGCTCGGCGCCCCCACCGCGATCCGCCGATGGCCCTTGGCTACCAGCCGGTCGACAGAGCGGTTCGCCACGCCCTCGAAGTCGAGGTCGAGCCAGGGATGCGGTCCCTGCGTGCCCGAGCGCCCGAGCGCGATGAAGGGGATCCGCGCCTTGTTGAGGAGCTCGATGCGGTGGTCCTTCCGGTGCGTGGCCGAGATGATGAGCGCATCGACGATCCGCCGCGTCACCATGCGCTGCAGGTAGGCGGCCGGGTCCTCGTCGGTCGAGCAGGGGAGGACGACGAGGTCGAGATGGTGGCGGCCGAGCACGTTCTGCACGCCGTCGAAGACGCCGAAGAAGAAGTTGTCCGAGTTGCCGGCGATGCCCGAGCCGGATTCGATCATGAATCCCACCGAACTGGTTGACCCCTGCCGCAGGCTCCGGCCCGACTGGTTGGGCACGTAGCCGAGCTCGGCGGCCGCATCGAGGACGCGCCTTCGCGTCTCCTCGTTGACGTCGGGGCGGCCGTTGAGCGCGCGGGACACGGTGCCGATGGAGATATCGAGATGCTCCGCGAGACGACGGATACCCTTCATTTTGCTTCGGTTTTCCTTCAGTCCTGCACAGCGCCGAAAACGTTTACGAAAGTCACTTGACACAGAAATGGCGCCGAATATAGCGTCGTAAACGTTTACGGAGAAATGTCGGCGACGAAGGTCTGAAAGACCGCGCCGGCTCCGTGGGGAGGATCTCAGCGTGCAATTTCGTGCCGTTCTGGCCGGGTGCGGAGCTATGTCCAAAGGTTGGCTGAAGGCGATTGCCGAAACGCCGAGCCTGCGTGATCGCATCACCATCGTGGGCCTCAACGACATCCATGCCGATGCCGCCCACCGTCTGGCGGCCGAGTTCGGGTTAGGCAAGGCCGCCGTCGAGACCGACCTGCCTGCGCTGCTGAATGGCACCCGTCCGGACCTGGTGTTCGACGTCGTCATTCCCGGCGCGCGGCACGACGTGGTGGCGACCGCACTCCGCTACGGCTGTCATGTGCTCTCGGAAAAGCCGATGGCCACCAGCATGGCCGATGCGCGCGACCTCGTGGCGCTGGCGAAGGCGGCCGGCAAGACGCATGCGATCGTCCAGAACCGCCGCTTCAATCAGGGCGTGCGGCGCATCAAGGCGACGCTGGAGAGCGGCGCGCTCGGCACCCTCAACGCCATCCATTGCGACTTCTTCGTGGGGGCGCATTTCGGCGGCTTCCGCGAAGAGATGGAGCACGTTCTGCTCGTCGACATGGCGATCCACACGCTCGATGCGGCGCGCTTCATGTCGGGCAAGCAGCCGCTCGCGGTCTACTGCCACGAGGCCAATCCCAAAAGCTCCTGGTACGCGCAGGGCTCGGTGGCCAATGCCATTTTCGAGTTCTCCGATGACGTGCTCTTCACCTATCGCGGCTCGTGGAGTGCCGAGGGCGCCAATACCAGCTGGGACTCGTCGTGGCGCATCGTGGGGTCGAAGGGCACGCTGCTCTGGGATGGCGCCGACAGGTTCGAGGCCAATGTAGTCGCCGGCAGCGAGGGCTTCTTCCGTCCGCTCGCGCCGGTCGAGGTCCTGCCGGCCGATCCCGACGAGACGCTGGGCCACGCCAGCGTGCTCCTCGATTTTCTGGATGCCATCGAGGCCGGCCGCGCGCCGGAAACGGTGAGTTCGGACAATATCAACAGCCTCGCCATGGTGTTCGCCGCGATCGAAAGCGCGAAGACGAGGCAGCGCGTCAGCATTGCAGCCTAAGGACATTTGCAAGTGAACGATCCCGCCAAGACCATCCGCATCGGCACCATGATCTCCGCCAGCGCCGGCCATGCCGCCGAGCGCATCGCCGAGATCGCCGATCTCGGGTTCGAAAGCTTCGAGCCGTTCTTCTGGCAGACCACCAACGGCCAAGACCTGGCCGAGCTCGGCAAGCGCTGCCTCGATGCCATCGGCAACCGCGACATCACCATCTCGACCCTCGGCATGTTCGGCAACCCGCTCGAAGACCAGGAGATGGATCGCCAGACGCTGGACGGCTGGAAAGCCTGCATCGACAACGCCCACCATTTCGGCGCGACCTGCGTCGCCGGCTTCACTGGCCGGGTGCGCGGCAAGCCGCTGACGGACAGCCTGCCGAGGTACAAGGAGGTGTGGTCGGACCTAGCCAAGCGCGCTGCCGACAAGGGCATCCGCATCGCCTTCGAGAACTGCGCCATGGATGGCAACTGGCAGACCGGCGACTGGAACATCGCCCATAATCCCGACGCCTGGGAGCTGATGTTCAACGAGACGCCGGACGACAATCTCGGGCTCGAATGGGAGCCCTGCCACCAGCTCGTCTACCTCATCGATCCGCTGCCGCAGATCCGGAAGTGGGCGAAGAAGATATTCCACGTCCACGGCAAGGACGCGACCGTCCGCTGGGAGGTGATCAAGGAGCACGGCATCTTCGGCAAGGAGAAGTTCGTGTTCATGCGCACGCCGGGCTTCGGCGACAGCAACTGGACCGACATCATCTCCGAGCTGCGTCTCGCCGGCTGGTCGGGCTCCATCGACATCGAAGGCTGGCACGATCCGGTCTATCGCAACGACCTCGAGATGACCGGACAGGTCCGCGCGCTCAACTATCTCAAGAACTGCCGCGGCGGCGACTACATCGCCATCGCGGGCTAGGGGCCGGCCGGGCAGGGAGGCCCGGGCGGCATTTTTCACGGCATTTTGCCAATGAAGGGAGGACATCATGAAACTTGGTTCCATCGGCCTATGGGCCGGAGTTGCACTCGGTGCGCTCATCGCCGCCACGCCAGCCTCGGCGCAGGTGACGCTGAAAGTCTGGTCTATCGACGGTGCCCAGCAGCCGGGCATCGCCGATACGCTCAGCAAGGAATTCGACGAGCAGAACGATGACATCGTCATCGAGTATCGCGTGCTCCAGTTCGACGAACTGGTCACCGAGTCGACCCGCGCCATTGCCACCGGTCAGGCGCCGGATATCATCTCGTTCGACAATCCCGACTTCGCGCTCTTTTCCTCGCGCGGCGCGATGCTCGACATCACCGATCGTGTCGCCAACTCGAGCGTCATCAAGACCGACAGCTACTATGCCGGTCCGCTGAACTCGGTCACCTGGGATGGCAAGCTCTACGGCCTGCCCAAGTACACCGACACTATCGGGCTCTTCTACAACAAGGACATGTTCCGCGCCAAAGGCCTCGACCCTGACAACCCGCCGAAGACCTGGGACGAGCTGCTCGAAGCAGCGCGCAAGCTCAACGACCCGGCGGCCGGCGTCTACGGCATCACCTTCTCGGCCCGCGGCAACGAAGAGGGCACCTTCCAGTTCCTGCCCTGGATCCAGATGAGCGGCGGCGACTACACCAAGGTCAACGGACCCGGCGCCGTGAAGGCGCTGGAACTGTGGAAAACCATGATCGACGAAAAGCTCGCCAGCCAGGACGTGCTCAGCGTCGGTCAGTGGGACTCGACGGGCTTCTTCAACAACGGTCAGGCGGCGATGGCGATCTCCGGTCCGTGGGAGCTTAACCGCATGTCGACCGACGCCAAGTTCGATTGGGGCGTGGCCCTGCTTCCGACTGAGACGGAAGGTGGCAAGCGCGCCTCGGCGCTGGGCGGTTTCGACTGGGGTATCACGGCCCAGACCAAGCACCCGGACGAAGCGTTCCGCTTCCTCGAGTTCATGTATAGCCAGGAGGATCGGTTCTTCCCCGAGTTCTCGAGCATTCCGGCCCGCAGCGACATTCCGCTGCCGCCGACCGGCAATGCCCTCAAGGACGCCGCGCTCAAGGTCTTCCAGGAACAGCTGAAATATGCGGCGCCGCGTGGCCCGCATCCGGAATGGCAGAAGATCTCCAAGGCGATCTACGATGCCATGCAGGCAGCCCTGACCGGTCAGGTGTCGGCGCAACAGGCCCTCGATCAGGCCCAGGCGACAATTGAAGGGATTGTCGGCGCTTCCTGAGCTAGGCTCCTCCCGAGCCTGCCGTCCGGCTGAGTTCCCCAGCCGGACGGCCCTTCTGCACCAGATGAGCAAAGGCGAAATGACCGACGGACTGGCGAACTTCAAGGCGAGCAGGTCGCGCGATGCGGGCCGGGTCATCGCCCACCGACGAGCCCCTCTCACCCGCGTGTGGCTCAGCATCCGCGACGGCAAGGGCTTTGACATTCTGGTGGTTGCCATCGGGGTGGCGTTCCTCGCCGTCTTTGCCGGCCTGCCGCTCGTCTACAACGTGCTGATGAGCTTCCAGCAGGTGGATATGTTCACCCTGAACGCGCTCATCCGGCCCTGGGCGGGTCTTGCCAACTACGAAGCGGTGATCAAGCAGCCCGAGTTCTGGCTGGTGGTGCGCAACACCGTGTTCTTCACCGTCGGTTCGATCGGCGGCCAGTTCATCCTCGGCTTTGCGCTGGCGGTGTTCTTCACCCAGCGCTTCCCCGGTGCCTCGATCATCCGCGGCCTCTTCCTCGTCTCCTGGGTGATGCCCGGCCTCGCCGTCGGCGCCATCTGGAGCTGGATCCTCGCGGCCGATTTCGGCGTGCTCAACTACATCCTCAAATCGCTCGGTCTCATCAGCGAGAACATCTTCTGGAAATCCGACCCGCAGTTTTCGCTGCTCGCGGTGACCATCGCCAATATCTGGCTCGGCCTCGCCTTTAACATGCTGCTGCTCTCGGTCGGCCTCGCCAGCATCCCGCGCGAACTCTACGAGGCGGCCGAACTCGACGGCGCCAACCGCTGGCAGAAATTCTGGATGGTCACCGTGCCGATGATGCGCTCGACCATCGGCGCCGTGCTGTCGCTGGGGCTGATCGGCACCTTGCAGCAGTTCGACCTCTTCCCGCCCTTGACCGAGGGTGGCCCGGCCAACTCCTCGATGGTCGCCCAAGTCTGGGCCTGGCAGCAGTCCTTCCGGCTCTACGACTTCGCGCGCGGCGCCACCATTTCGGTGATGATGCTGGTGCTCGTCCTCATCGCTTCGATCATCTATGTGCGCTCGACCCGAGCGGAGGTGCGTGAATGAACCGGGTACGGACCGAGATCATCCTTCTCGTCATCGCTCTGGCACTGGCGGCGATCTACCTCTTCCCGCTCTTTTGGATGTACGTCACCAGCATCAAGGGGCAGTCCGAAATCTATGCGGTGCCGCCGACCTTCTGGCCGGCCGAGCCGAACCTCAGCATCTTTGCCGACGTCTGGACGCGGCGGAACATGGGCACGTTCCTCTGGAACTCGCTGGTGATCGCCGCCGGTGTCACGGCGGTGACCGTAGTGCTCGGTGTCGGCATCGCCTATGTGCTGGCGCGCTACCGCAACATCTGGATCGACGTGACCCTGTTCGTGATCTTGATGCTGCAGGTGTTGCCGGCGTCGGTGATGGTGACGCCGCTCTTTGTCGGTTTTAGCCAGTTCGGGCTGTTGGGTACGCCGCGCCTCGCCGTCATCCTCGCGGCATCGGCCAAGGCGATGCCGTTCTTCGTCGTCCTCGTCCGCGCCACCTTCATGACCGTGCCGCGCGAGCTCGAGGAGGCAGCCTTCGTCGATGGCAGCACCCGCTTCGGCGCTTTCTTTTCCATCGTGCTGCCGCTGGCGCGGAACGGCATCCTGGTCTGCGCCATTCTCACCTTCATGACGTCCTTTGGTGAGTACATCTACTCCAAGTCGATCATCCAGGACACCAACCTGCAGCCGGCGAGCGTCGGGCTCGCGAGCTTCGTCGGTCCCAACTCGCGCGACTGGAACGGCATCATGGCCTATGCGGCGATCTACGTGACCCCGATCCTTGCGGTCTTCGTGCTCCTGCAACGACGCATCGTGTCCGGCCTCACCTCAGGCGCCCTGAAGTAGACCTCGGCGAGCACCAGCAAAGATGCCGGGCCAACACCCCGGCATCGCTGTCGTGGAGGGAGAGAGGCCTTGGCCTCTGGCCGCCGCTGCCTGCCTGGCGATCCAGAGCAATGAATTCGTCCGGCGCGGCCATGTCTGTCGACGCCGCGTGCAGGCCCCGCTTGGTGCGGCGCCGCAGCGTGGCTCGCAACTTCCGGCCCTTTGCCAAGTTTGATCCACCGCAAACACCGATCCAAGCCGGGTCTGCTATAGGCGGACTCGAGGATGGGCGTCCTGAAGGAGATTTGCGGTGTCCCGTTTGCGACTGACGATGATGGCCCTCTGCGCCACTGCGGCGCTCGCCCTCGGCGCTGTTGCGGCTCATGCCGAGACGTTCGAGGTCAAGATGCTCAACAAGGGCGAGAAGGGCACGATGGTGTTCGAGCCCGACCTGCTGCAGATCGCGCCCGGCGACACCGTCAAGTTCGTCCCTGCCGACAAGGGCCACAATGCCGAGAGCATCGAGGGCATGTTCCCCGAGGGCTTTGAGCCCTTCAAGGGCAAGATCAACGAGGAGATCGATGTGACCTTCGATCTCGAGGGCGCCTATGGCGTGCGCTGCAAGCCGCATTTCGGGCTCGGCATGGTGATGCTGATCACCGTCGGCACGCCGGTGAACGCTGCAGCGGCCGAGAACGCCAAGATGCCCAAGAAGGCCAAGGAAAAGTTCGAGGCGCTGTTCGAGCAGATCGAAGCGAACTAGGGCGCCGAACGCAAAGGGAAGGCCGGGGGCATCCACCCCCGGCCTTCGTCATGTCCGGCGTTCCGGCCTCCGGGCCGGCCTGAGGCGCGCGGCAGCCGAAGTCGCGCCCGTGCAGTAGCCAGCGAGGTGAATCCTTCATTGCATGGAGCGACGCCCGGCGCAGGCGGAACGGTCCCACGGCCGCTCCGCCTGCTGTCGCGGAAGATCAGTGGAACTGAGCGACCTCGGTCGAATCCGACATCGCCGTCGTGGCGCTCTTGCCCTCGCTGACGGTCATCGACACGGCGTCGAAATAGCTCGTCCCGACCTCACGCTGGTGGCGGGTGGCCGAGAAGCCGTACTGCTCGGCGGCAAACTCTGCCTGTTGCAGCCGCGAATAGGCTGCCATGCCTTCCGCGGCGTAGCCGCGCGCGAGCTCGAACGTGGTGAGGCTGAGATTGTGGAAGCCGGCGAGCGTGATGAACTGATACTTGTAGCCCATCGCGCCCAGCTCGCGCTGGAACACCCGAATCGCCGCCTCGTCCATGTGCTTGGCCCAGTTGAACGATGGCGAGCAGTTATAGGCGAGCATCTGTTCCGGGTGCGCCTTGCGGACCGCTTCGGCGAACTTCCGTGCCTCGGCGAGGTCGGGCTTGCTCGTCTCGCACCAGATGAGGTCGGCATAGGGCGCATAGGCGATGCCGCGCGCGATGGCCGCGTCGATCCCGCCGTGCAGCCGATAGAAGCCCTCCACGGTGCGCTCGCCGGTGACGAAAGGCGCATCGTATTCGTCGATATCGGAGGTGATGAGCCGCGCGGCCTCGGCATCGGTGCGCGCCATGATGAGGGTTGGCACACCCATGACGTCCGCCGCGAGTCGCGCCGCGTTGAGGGTGCGGACGAACTGGCTCGTTGGCACCAGCACCTTGCCGCCCAGATGGCCGCACTTCTTCTCGCTCGCCAACTGATCCTCGAAGTGAACCGCCGCAGCGCCCGCCTCGATCATCGCCTTCATCAGTTCGAACACATTGAGCGAGCCGCCAAAGCCGGCTTCGGCATCGGCGATGATGGGAACGAAGAAGTCGAGGTCGGTGGTCGCGGTCCCGTCGGCCTTTTCCATCGCCTGAATCTGGTCGGCGCGCTGCAGCGCCTTGTTGATGCGCCGGACCACGGCTGGCACGCTGTCGACCGGATAGAGGCTCTGGTCGGGATACATGTTGCCCGACGAGTTGGCGTCGGCCGCCACCTGCCAGCCCGAAAGGTAGATCGCCTTCAGCCCCGCCTTCACCTGCTGCACCGCCTGGTTGCCGGTGAAGGTGCCGAGGGTAGGGACGAAGTCCTCGCTGTGGAGCAGTTGCCAAAGCCGCCTGGCGCCGTTCTCGGCCAGGGTGTGGCGG
>DATCRS010000533.1:0-5882 GCA_036568845.1 Devosia sp.
CCACCGTCTTGGCACCTTCGACATTGGCGAGGCCCAGCACCTTGGGGCTGGCGGCATTGCCGACGATAACCTCGATGCCGGTGGCGCGCGCCGCGTTGACCCGGCCTTCGGCGTCTTCAATGACGAGGAATGGGGCCCTCGATGCTTGCAGGCCCTCCGCCACCACCGTGCCGACGCGACCATAGCCGATGAGGATCGTGTGGCCGGTGAGCGTGGTGGGGTGCGGCGTCGGCTCCACCTCGACCTCTTCCGCGGCAGCGGGTTCGGCCTGGCCGGCGGCCACAAGGTCGGGCTCGACCTTGGCAGGCTCGGCCGCCTTGTGGGGGAACCTCGCTTCCAGTTCCGGTCGTACCCTTTCGGCCGCCCAGAAGATCACCGGGTTGAGGAGGATCGAGAGGATGGCGCCGGCAAGGATCAGGTCGCGGCCTTCAGCCGGTAGGATGCCAAGTCCGACGCCGAGTGTTGCCAGAATGAACGAGAACTCACCGATCTGGGCAAGGCTGGCCGAAATGGTCAGCGCCGTTCCGACCGGCTGGCGGAAAGCCAGCACGATCATGAAGGCAAGGATCGACTTGCCTATGAGGATGATGAAGAGGGTAGCAAGGAGCGGCAGCGGGCTGGTGAGGAGGACCGTGGGGTCGAACAGCATGCCAACCGAAACGAAGAACAGAACTGCAAAAGCGTCGCGGAGCGGCAGACTTTCCTGGGCGGCGCGATGGCTCAGCTCGCTTTCCGACAGGATCATACCGGCGAAGAAGGCGCCGAGCGCCAGGCTAACCCCAAAGAGATAGGCGGCACCGGCTGCCACGCCCAGCGCGATGGCGAGTACCGCAAGGCGAAAGAGCTCGCGGCTGCCGGTGTGGGCGGTGAAGTGGAGGATGTAGGGGATGACGCGGCGGCCGACAACGAGCATGAAGCCGACAAAGGCGGCGAGCTTGATGACGGTGACGGCGAGAACGCCAGGCAGTCCCAGATCCATGCCAAGCAGGCGTTCAGTGAAGTTGACAAAGGGGTCGTTGAGCTCGGCCTCGGCCATGCCGGAGATGCCGGCTATCGCGGGGATCACCACCAGAGCCAGGACCATGGCGATGTCTTCGACGATGAGCCAGCCGACGGCAATTTTACCCCTTTCGCTCTCAACCAGGCGGCGATCCTGCAGTGCCTTGAGCAGCACGACCGTAGATGCGACCGAGAGCGCGAGGCCGAAGAGGATACCGGCGCCGACGCTCCAGCCCAGAAACAGGGCCAACGCCAGACCCATCAAGGTCGCGCCGCCAATCTGCACGATCGCACCAGGCAGGGCGATCGCCCGGACCGACAGCAGGTCCTTGAGCGAGAAATGGAGGCCGACACCGAACATCAGCAGGATGACGCCGATCTCGGAAAGCTCGGTGGCGAGTTCGGGGTCGGCGACGAATCCGGGCGTGAACGGGCCGACAGCCACGCCGGCGACCAGGTAGCCGACAAGCGGCGGCATGCGGAACCGGTTGGCGATTGCACCGAAGATGAAGGCCAGCACCAAACCCGCGACGATCGTCGAGATCAGAGGGGTATCGTGGTGCATCATGCCTCCGTTGCGCGTGAACCTGAAACTGCTGAATTGTCGTGACGACAATGAGGGGCGCATGCCCCGTCCGCAAGAGCATGAGGCCGCGAAACTGCGGCCAAATCATGAGAATTTGGCTGAGGCTCTTTCGTTAAGGTACGACGATGGTCTTGACTTCGCCCAGCGTCGGAGGGGTCGCCAAGACGACCGGCAGATCCTGGAGGGGGATGGTGCGGGTGATGAGTGCGTCGAGATCGAGCGCGCCCGACGCTACCAGTTCGGCAGCGCGCCGGTGCGTTCCCGGGTTGAGCCAGGCGCTCTCGAGACGCAGCTCGTTGACCAGCAGATCGTAGGGGGACACGCGAACCAGCTCGCCATGCGGCATTACGCCGAAGATCACCACCGTACCGCCGCGCCGGACGGCAGCGATGGACTGGGAGAAGGTCTCGGCCACTCCAGCGCACTCGATGGCAACATCGACGCCATTGGGCAAGAGGCGATGGATCTCGGCGACCGGGTCAGCAGCGGCGTTCACGGTATTGGTTGCGCCGAGCCTCTCGGCGAGCTCGCGCCGCGGCTGCTGTCGGGTGGAGAGAATGACCGCGCCGGCTCCGGCAAGCTTGGCCAGTTGCACCATCAACAGGCCGATCACTCCGCCACCGAAAATCACAACCGAGGCGCCTGGCTCGATGCTGGCAACGTCGAGGGCGTGGAGGCAACAGCCGACCGGCTCGCAGAAGGCGCCGTGCAGCGGGTTGAGGGTCTCCGGCAGCTGTACCGCCTGCTGTTGGGGCACGATGACATAGTCGGCAAAGCCACCATCGCGAAAGACGCCGATGGGCGTCAGTCGGGCACAGAGATTTGGTCGTCCGGCGCGGCATTGGGCGCACTGCCCGCAGGAGATGTTCGGATCGCCGGTGATCCGGGCGCCGAGGGGAAAGCCATTGGCGGCTTCCCCGGCCTGCTCGACGATGCCGGCGAACTCGTGCCCGAGCGTGACCGGCAGGGCAGTGGGATACTCACCGCGGAACATGTGACGGTCGGAGCCACAGAGGCCGCACGCCTCGACCCGAACCAGGAGGTCGTTCGGCCCCGGTTCTGGACGCTCGAGTTCCAGGACATGCATTTCGCCGACGGCGACGAGACGGGCAGCCTGCATCAGTGTGATCCTCCGTGGGAGGAGGGTAGCGTCAGGCCCGGCGCTTGACCACTATGCCACGGTTCTTGCGCAACGGACCGGCACGTTCTCGCCACGACTCGGCACGCAGAAATCCGGCCATGTCGGAAGCCGGCATGGGACGGGCGAAGGCGAAGCCCTGAAGAATGTCGCAACCGAGGTCGCGCAACACACGCGCATGGTCCATGGTTTCGACGCCCTCGCCGACTACGTCAATGTCGAGCGACTTGCCGATCTCGATAACCGACTCGACGAGATGGCGCTGAGATTGGGAGCCGACGATCGGCGTGACCAGTTGCCGATCGAGCTTGAGCCGTCGCGGCTTGAGCTTGAGCAGACTGACGATCGAGGCGTAGCCGGTGCCGAAATCGTCAATCTCGATGTCGATACCCAACTCCTTGATCTGGTCGATGTGCCACAGCACCACGTCATCGCTCTCATCGAGGAAGATCGACTCCACCAGCTCGAACGACACCGTGCCCGGCTTGATTTGCAGATCACGTAGGCTCTGCACCAGATGCTCATCCTGGAGCCTGCGTGCCGATACATTGACCGAGATGCGCGGTACGTCGAGCCCCTCGGATTGCCACCGTGCCAAGTGTGACAGCGACTGCTCGAGCACGAGCCGATCGATGCTGGGGACCACGTTGAGCTCCTCGGCCACCGACAGGAACCGATCCGGTGTCAGGATGCCCTCGGTCGGGTGGCGCCAGCGCGCCAGCGCCTCGCAGCCGACAACATCCAGCGTGCGGGCGTCGAACTGCAGCTGGAACCACGGCTCGAACTCCCCCCGGTCGAGGCCCTGTAGAATCTGGTCGGCAACGCGCTTGGTCTCTACCACTTCGGCCTGCAGCGACTCCGAGAAGAACTCGAAGCGATTGCGGCCGCGGCTCTTGGCCTTGTAAAGCGCAATGTCGGCGTCGACGAGCAGCTTCTTGGGATCGATCTGCGCCCCTTCGGCCGTTGCGATGCCGATCGAAACGCCGAACCGGCACTCGTGTCCCTGGTAGTTCACCGGCTGGCGCATGCGGCCGATGATGCGGTTGGCGAGGTCGGTCGGGTGATCGTCTCCGCCTGCGAGGATGCAGAGCACGACGAACTCGTCGCCACCGATACGAGCCACGAAATCGCTCGGCCGGGTGTTCGACTTGAGCACGCGCGATGCATGCACCAGCATGGCGTCGCCGGCTGCGTGGCCGAGGGTGTCGTTGATCTGCTTGAACCGATCGAGATCAATGTGCAGCAGCGCCAGGGTGCTGCCATGTTGGGCGCACCTGGCGGCGCGAACCTGCAGCATATCGTCGAGGTAGCGGCGGTTGGGCAGGCCCGTGAGGCTATCGTGCAGCGCATTGTGCTCGATCTCGGCCTTTGCCTTCGCCAGCGCGGCGTTTTGCGCTTCGAGAAGCTTGTTGGCTTCCTTGAGGCTTTCGCTCAGGGCAAAGTCCGCCGTCACGTCCCAGTTTACGCCGATCACCTTGGTGTTCTGGCCCTGGTCCTTGTAGACCGTGGCGATGGCGCGAACGTAGCGCAGCCCATCCGGCGTGATGATGCGATAGTCGGACTCATAGGTGCCCCTCGTCTCGACCGCGCGCTGGAACGCAGCATCGGCCTGGGCGACGTCGTCGGGGTGCAAGGCATTGCGCCAGTGCGTGTAGTCGCGCTTGCCACCATCCTGCGGCAGTCCGAAGATCGCGTTGACGCGGTTGTCCCAGTGGAGTTCGTCGGCGTCGATATCGTACTCCCAGACGCCGACTTTCGAGGTCTGCAGCGCCATTCCGAGCCGGCGGGATACGCGCTTCAGCTCCACCTCGCTCGCCGCCAGCGCCCGCACGGTACGTTTCCGCTGCTCCGTCAGTCGTCCGATGATGAAGGCCGGGATCACGACCAGCGCCCCGAGCAGGACCATGACCAGCCGCAGCGCTGGGGCGGTCGGCGGCGTGTCGCTCCAGCCGTCCTTGGGTACGGCGAACATTTCCCATGATCCGGTGGGGAGTTGCACGTGCGAACTGAGGGGCTGTCGTTGCAGGATGTCTTGGGGACCGAAGAACTGCCTGCCCTCAGTACCCAGACCATCATGGCCGACGATCGCGATGGAGATCGGGACTGCGGGATCGAGCAGTCCGCTGTCTGCATAGAGCCGGTCGAGGTCAATCACCGCGGAGATGATGCCCCAGAATGTCGAGGGCCCTGGCTCACCGACGAATACCGGGAAGCGGGCGATGAAACCGCGCCCTCCCTGCACCAGGTCGACCGGACCGGCGAGCACGACCTGCTTGCTGTCTCGCGCCCGGATGGCGGCGTCGCGCTGCGCTTCGTTGTTCCTGTAGTCAAGGCCGATGGCTCGTTCGTTGCCTGCAATCGGGTACATGAGGCTGACGACCAGCCCGGGTGCGCCGGCGATGTTGCGGAGCTGAGAATTGTTGGCGAAGAGCTTCTCGGCGAGCTCGGTGTACCGGTCCTGGTCTATCCCTGGTTCGGTGGATATCGTCGCGACAAGGCCGCGCACCAGCTGGATATTGCCGTTGATGTTGCCCTCGAGCTTGGCCCGCACGAGGCTCAGTTGGTCCTGGACGTCGGCACGCTCGCGCTGCTGGAACAGCATGCTGTTCTGGCTGTCGGCGAAGATGCCGGCCAGCACCATGACGACGAGGGCGATCAGCGCTGGAAGGTTCGATGACTTCCACAAGAAGTGCCAGAACGTAGATGCTATCCGAACCAAACTCGCGCCCCTTGGCGACACTGCAACAGCGCCGGGAGAGCGGAAAGCTACGGCATTCGGCGTTAAATTTGGCTTTAGCGACGCTAGACAACCTTTGCCTTGGCTTTGAATTCCGGCCGATCCCACTCGCGGCGACGCATTACCTGGGACAAAATCGACGCCGCGCGCCAGACATCGGCATAGCGCAGGTAGAGCGGCGTCAGCCCGAAGCGCATGATGTCGGGCCCGCGGAAGTCGCCTATGACGCCGCGAGCGATCATCGCTTGCATGGCGGCATAACCCTCGTGAAAACGGAAGCTCACCTGTGTGCCGCGGCGGGCTGGGTCGGTGGGCGTCACCAGTTCGATCCCGGGCGTCTGGGCCTGCACTTCGGTGACGAACAGGTCGAAAAGCGCGTCGGCCTTGGTGCGGACTTTCGCCAGATCGAGGTGGTCGAAGAC
>DATCRS010000534.1:0-2264 GCA_036568845.1 Devosia sp.
GACCCGCCTGCTCGACCGCCCCGCGGTCTACAACTTCGTCGGCCGCCACGTGCTGGGCGCCTATGTCGACCTGGGCATGCGCACCGCCAAGGTGAGCTATGACCCGCCGGATTATCCCGAGCGGGTGATGCAGCACGTGCCGGTGATCTACACCTTCTGGCACGCCAACATGACGTCGATCGGCTACATGGTCCCCGAAGCCAACTGGCGGACTTGCCGTGTACTGGTCTCACCCCATACCGACGGCCGCCTTGGCGCCGCCGCGATCGCCCGCTGGGGCGGCAAGGTGATCTACGGCACCGGCAATACCTTTGCGGGGGCGCGCGCGGTGGGCGGCACGATGGAAGTCCTGCGCGAGATCAAGGCGGGCAACTCGATCGTGATGACGGCGGAAGTGCCGCCGCGGCGGGGGCGGGTCGTCTCCAAGGGCCTCATCCGGCTGGCGCGGCTCGCCGGCATCCCCATCCAGCCGGTGGCGATGGCGAGCAGCCGGCGCACGGTGTTCGAAAAGGTGTGGGACAAGACGCAAATCAACCACCCCTTCGGCAAAGCCGTGGTGGTGGGCGGCGAGATGCTGCGGGTGGACGATGCCATGACCGACGAGGACGCTGCGGCAACCCTGAAGGCAGAGCTCGACCGGATCTACGAGCGGGCGCTGAAGCTCACGGCGCGCTGATCGCGGCGATGATCTTGTCGATGACGCCGGGGCCGCCGATGCGCTCGCGGCCGATTGTTCCCAGACGCTGAAGTTCGGCCGGATCCCGCAACAGTTTTAGGGTGGCGCGGGCCAAATCAGCAGGGTCGTCGTTCGACAGAAGGCGGGCACCGCCGAAGAGCCGGTTTTCCTCGAGAAAGCGCTTCATCCGGTCGGTGCGGCGGGTGAAGGTAATGGCCGGCACGCCGAGACCGAGCGACTGGATGGTGGCCGTACCGGCCTGCGACAGCACCAGGTCGGAGGCCTCGACCATGTTGCGCATGGCGCCCCGCGCCGCGTGAACCGTAAGGTCGCCGACCAGCCTGTCGCCGTCGACGCGAAGGTTGGCGGAGCGTGCCAACTCCTCCAGTTCGATGTTGCCGGCCAGCGCGAGGAAGATGTCGGGGCGCTCGTCCTCAGAGATGAGCCGCAGGGCGGCAGCCTGGATGGCGAAGTTTTCCGCGGTCTGGTCGCGGCTGCCGGGCAGCAGGGTTACGGCACGGAGGCGCGAGCGGCGCAGGCCGGCGGCATAGTCGCCGGCGCTGACGGTGTCCATCATCACGTTGCCGGCGGCTACGGCATCGACGCCGATGGCCTTGAGGGTCGACGCCAGCTGCGGACTGCGGTTGAAGACGCGCCGGCAGGTTTTGGCGATGATGCGGCGCTCGAGGCCGAAATAGGGCCGCCCATAGCCGGTCTTGTAGACATCGAGATAGGTGATGCCGCGGATGCCGGCGAGCCAGCAACCGAGCACGCCGATGAAATCGCCGATCACCACGACGTGGTCGTAGGTGTCGCGGACCGAGCGCATGAACTTGAGGCCGGGGAGCAGCGTGCCGAGGCCGCCGGTGGCGATATCCCTGGCCACGGTGCCTCTGGCGACGCGGGAGCCCTCGCTGACGAGCTGGGCGCGGGGGCCGACGACCGGGCAGATGCCGGCATAGGCGTTGCCAGGGCCGAGGGTCGGATATGCGTCAGCGGTCAGTGACGGAGGCAGGCGCCTGACGATCTCGGCGCCGACCGAGTCCTCGCCATAGCCATTGCTGATGAAGAGGAGGCGGCGGGAAGCCACCTCAGGCGCGGCCGAGGCCGTAGCGGACATAGGCTTCGTGCGCGGCATTGGCGTCGATATAGGGCTCCTGCCGATCGACGTTCCAGTAGGTCAGATCCTCGAGCGGGATCGGCGTGCCGGTGATGGTGCAGCGCACGAAAGTACCAGGACGGAGCACGACATAGTCGCCGTCGAGGTAGCGGATCTGCGCTTCGGCGGGCGAAAAGCCCTTGTCGAAAATGTTCATGGCCATCTCTTTCGCCGCAGATATAGGCGAGAACGAGGGGGAGATGAACCCCGATTGGATGTCTCAGTCGGGCCTCCCTCCCCCTTGAGGGGAGGGAACGAGGGAGGGGTTACGCAGCGAGCACGGTGTTTGCGGCTTAACCCCCACCCCCGGCCCCTCCCCTCAAGGGGGAGGGGTGCGAGAGACCGTCCCCCTCGTTGCCGGCTAAAACAGACTTTGCTGCCCCGGATCATCCCTGGGCGGCTTGGGCTTCTTGCGCACGGCGGGGGGGC
>DATCRS010000535.1:0-2846 GCA_036568845.1 Devosia sp.
GCGGATGGGTTCGAGCAGGGGCGACGAGTAGCGCCCGTTCAGCGCGTCCTCTATGTCGCGGGAGTCGATGCCGATGTCGCGCAGCAGGTAGGCGTCGTAGCCCGAGAGCGAGATGAGCGCGCGGTACCGCGCCCGCCGCTCGAAATTGCGCCGCATAGCGGCGGAGAGCCTCGCAAAGAGGCCAGGCTTACGGGGTGCGACCAACTGGTCGCTGATATCGAGAGTGGTCATGTGGTGTCCTCATTCGGGTTAGCCCCCCGGATGAGTGCACCCTGGCGAAAGCGGCGGGCCGCCGCGTCAACCGATCGGTTGACCCTCAGTGCTCTGCCGAAAGCGGGCCGGCGAAACCGGCGATGAGTTTCACCAGATCGGCCTGCCGCGAGGTGCCCGTCTTGGCAAAGACGCGGTGGAGGTGCGTCTTGACCGTGGCTTCGGCCACGCCGAGGGTGTCGGCGGTCTCGGCGACGCCGCCGACCTGGGTGACGGTGAGCAGCACGCGCAGTTCGCTGAGCGTCAGGCCGAAGGTCTTGGCCACGAGTTCGGGCGCGGCCGGGGTGTGGAGCGTCGTCGGATGAACGAAGACGGCGGCCGTCGCCGCATAGTGCGCGCCGGCATCGCGCCGTGCACCCGAGGTCAGCGGCAGCACATGCGCGACGAAATGGTCGCCGTCGCGCGTTTCGATGGGGACCGAGATGCCCTTGATGCCAAGGTCGGCGTCGCCGCTGGCGGCGGCCGAAAAGCTCTCCGCCAGCAGGGCGGTGGCGCTTTTTTGTGCCGCGACCAGTCGTCCCTCCCGAATGGCAACCGCCCTGCCTTCCGTCACCAGCCGGTCGCCAGCCTCGTTGACGTGGACGATGCGGCCCCGGCTATCGACAAGGAAGAGCCCCGAGGCCAGCCCATCCAGCGCTTCGGACAGACTGGCGGCCTGCCGGCTGCCCTCCTCGATCACCTTGCCGATCAACACGGCGCGGCGCACATGCGGGATGATCAGCCTGGTGCGATGGCGCATCGTGTCGTCCACCACGCCCTGCTCGGCCGAGCGGAAGACTCCGAACAGCGCTGCCCACTGGCCCTGCTTTTCGATCGGGGCGGAGAGGAAGTCGACGATGCCCTGCGGCACTGCCCATTCCTTGTAGAAGCGGCTTTCGAGAAACTCGTCGTAGTCGAGGATGTCGGCCGTGGCGATCGGCTGCTCGAGCTCGGCATAGAGGTGCCCGGCGGTCGCCGGATCGAGGCGCGCATAGGTCTCGAAATACCTGCGCTTGTATTCGTCGGTGATCGTGCCGTCGTCGTGAAAGACGCCGAAAGCCAGGCCCGAAATGCCTTTGGCGAAGATGGCAGCAGCGTGCCCGCCCACGTAAATGGCGGCGGCACGCAGCACCCCCGGCCAGATCTGGGGATCGATGGCGGCGTCGTAGATGGCGGCGATCAGCGCCGAGAGCGTATCGGTATCGCGCGACGCGGCGGGGAGTGCCGGCCGTGTCGCGACCATGGAATTGGCAACCAGCACCGGTCCCCACCTCCGGATTGTCTCGCCTGACCCAATAGGACCGCGAACCTGAAGCGGGGATGAACGGCTATTCGGCTGCCGCGGGGACCTTTTCGTCGAACTTGCGGAAGTTGGCGACGAAACGGGCGAGCAGCGCCTCGGCCGCGGCGTCATAAGCGGCAGGGTCCGGCCAGCACTGGCGCGGGTCGAGCAGCTTGCCCTCGATGCCGGGCACGGCGACCGGCACGGCAAAGCCGAACACCGCGTCCTCCCGCATCTGGGCCGCATCGAGCTCGCCCGCGAGCGCCGCGCCGAGCAGGCGCCGGGTAGAGGCGATGTCGATGCGCTTACCGACGCCATAAGGGCCTCCGGTCCAGCCGGTATTGAGCAGCCACGTGCTGGCGCCGCTCAAGCGCAGCCGCTCCTCCAGCAGCGTGCCGTAGACCTTGGGATGCAGCGGCATGAACGGCGCGCCGAAACAGGCCGAGAAGGTAGCGGTAGGCTCGGTGACGCCGCGCTCGGTGCCGGCGACCTTGGCGGTGTAGCCCGAAAGGAAGTGGTAGACCGCCTGCTCGGGCGTCAGCCGGGCGATGGGCGGCAGCACGCCGAAGGCGTCGGCAGTGAGGAAGACCACGGTCTTCGGCGTGCCGCCGACCCCGCCCTCGGCTACCGCCGGGAGGGTTTCGAGCGGATAGGCGGCGCGGGTGTTCTCGGTCAGCGAGATGTCGTCGTAGAGCGGCCGGCGATCGGGCCCGAGCTTCAAATTCTCCAGCACCGTGCCGAAGCTGCGCGTCGCGGCATGGATTTCGGGCTCCGACTGGGCGCTGAGCTTCACCGTCTTGGCGTAGCAGCCGCCTTCGAGGTTGAAGACGCCGGTCGTGGTCCAGCCGTGCTCGTCATCGCCGATCAGCGGCCGGTTGGGATCGTTGGAAAGAGTGGTCTTGCCGGTGCCCGAAAGGCCGAAGAAGAGCGCGACATCGCCCTCCGGGCTCATATTGGCGGAGCAGTGCATGGGCAGGACGCCGGCCCGCGGAGCGTGGAAGTTGAAGAGCGAGAACACCGATTTCTTGATTTCGCCTGCATAGGCGGTGCCGCCGATGAGCACGAGCTTGCGGCTCATATCGAGGGCGACCACGGTTTCGCTGCGCGTGCCATGCCGTGCCGGATCGGCGCGGAAGCTCGGCAGGTGCACGATGGTGACGTCGGCCCCCGGACCCCAATTGTCAGACCGTATGAGCAGGTTGCGGATGAAGAGCGCGTGCCAGGCCGTTTCGGTGAAGACGGTGACCCGCAGCTGCTGAGCCGGGTCGGCGCCAGCCAGCAGGTGCTGGCGGTGCAGGTGGCGGTCGTTGACGGC
>DATCRS010000536.1:0-6434 GCA_036568845.1 Devosia sp.
CCGCCGGCGTGTAGCCGCCATGGACCGGGCGCCAGCTCTCCGGCGTCCAGCCGGGCAGCCGTTCGACCCGCGCGACGATGTCGGGCGCGGGTCCGGTCATCCTAAGCCACGAAGTAGCTTTGCAGCGGACGGACAACGAGGTTGCCGTCGCGGTAGGCGAGGATGCCGTCGACGGCGGCGCTGGCGCCGGGGATGGTGGTGTAATAGGGGATCTTGCCCATCAGCGCGGTGCGGCGGATGTCGCGGCTGTCAGAGATCGACTTGGCGCCGTCGGTGGTGTTGATCACCAGCTGCACGCCGCCGTTCTTCATGTCGTCGACGATATGCGGCCGGCCTTCGAGCACCTTGTTGACGCGGGTCGAGGCCACGCCGTTTTCGGAGAGGTACTTGTGCGTCCCCGACGTGGCGACGATTTTGAACCCCGCTGCTTCGAGCTTGCGCGAAAAGTCGAGGATCAGCGGCTTGTCGTCGTCGCGCACGGAGATGAACACCGTGCCGTCCTTGGGGAGGCGCGAGCCCGAGCCGATCTGGCTCTTGGCGAAGGCCAGCGCGTAGTCGGTATCCATGCCGATCACTTCGCCGGTCGACTTCATCTCGGGCCCTAGCACTGTGTCGACGCCGGGGAAGCGGTTGAAGGGAAACACGGCTTCCTTGATGGCGATGTGGTTGAGCTGCTTTTCGGTAAGCCCGAAGCTGGCAAGCGTCTCGCCGGCCATGATGCGACTCGCGATCTTGGCGATCGGCTCGCCGATCACCTTGGCGACGAAGGGCACGGTGCGGGAGGCGCGCGGGTTCACCTCGAGCAGATAGATTACTCCGTCCTTGAGCGCGTACTGCACGTTCATCAGGCCGCCGACATTGAGCGCTTTCGCCAGTTCGGTCGTCTGGCGCTTCAGTTCCGCGATCACCTCGTCGGAGAGGTGCTTGGGCGGCAGCGAGCAGGCCGAGTCGCCCGAGTGGATGCCGGCTTCCTCGATATGCTCCATGATGCCGCAAACGAAGACGTCGGTACCGTCGGCGAGGCAGTCGACGTCGATCTCGGTGGCGCGGCTCAGGTAGCCGTCGAAGAGCAGCGGATTGTCCGAGAGCACCGAGTTGATCTGGCCGGTCTTGTCGTTGGGATAGCGGATCAGGATGTCCGGCGGCACCAGCGAGGTCAGCGTGCCCTGCACGTAGTGCTCGAACTCGGCCGGCGAGTGGACGATCTGCATGGCGCGGCCGCCCAGGACGTAGCTCGGGCGGATCACCAGCGGATAACCCAGCCGCTCGGCGACGATGCGGGCCTGTTCGAGCGAGTAGGCGATGCCGTTCTTGGGCTGCTTGAGGTCGAGCCGGTTGAGCAGCTTCGAAAAGAGGTCGCGGTCTTCCGCGAGGTCGATCGACGAAGGCTGGGTGCCGAGGATCGGCACGCCCGCCTTCTGCACCGCTTCGGCGAGGTTGAGCGGGGTCTGGCCGCCGAACTGCACGATGACGCCGTGCAGCGTGCCGTTCGACTTCTCGGTTTCGAGGATCTCGATCACGTCCTCTTCGGTCAGCGGCTCGAAATAGAGCCGGTCCGAGGTGTCGTAGTCGGTCGAGACCGTCTCCGGGTTGCAGTTGACCATGATGGTCTCGTAGCCGGCATCGCGCAGGGCGAAGCTGGCGTGGCAGCAGCAATAGTCGAACTCGATGCCCTGGCCGATGCGGTTGGGCCCGCCGCCGAGGATCACCACCTTCTTGCGATCGGACGGCCGCGCCTCGTCGGCCACTTCGCCGGCGAAGGGTGTCTCATAGGTCGAGTACATATAGGCGGTGGGCGAGGCGAACTCGGCGGCCGAGGTATCGATGCGCTTATAGACTGGGCGGACGCCGAGCGTCTTGCGCAGCTCGCGCACATCCCTGGGGCTCTTGCCGGCCAGCTCGGCGAGACGGCGGTCGGAAAAGCCCATGGATTTGAGGCTGCGCAGCACCGCGGCATCCTCGGGCAAGCCAAATTGCCGGACCTTCTTTTCGGTCTCGATCAGGCCCTGCATCTGCTCGAGGAACCAGGGGTCAATCTTGCAGGTCTCGTGGATATCCTCGACCGACCAGCCGAGCCGCATGGCCTCGGCGACGTGCAGCAGCCGCTGCGGCGTCGGCGTCGAGATGGCGGCGGCGATGGCGTTTTCGTTGTCGTCCTCGGGCGCATCGACGGCGTAGCCGGGGATGCCGACTTCGTTCAAACCGGTGAGGCCGGTCTCCAGCGAGCGCAGGGCCTTCTGCAGGCTTTCCTGGAACGTGCGGCCGATAGCCATGGCTTCGCCCACCGACTTCATCGAGGTGGTGAGCCGGTTGTCGGCGCCGGGGAATTTCTCGAAGGCGAAGCGCGGGATCTTGGTGACGACATAGTCGATGCTCGGCTCGAAGCTCGCCGGCGTCGCGCCGCCGGTAATGTCGTTTTCCAGTTCGTCGAGCGTGTAGCCTACCGCCAGCCGCGCCGCGACCTTGGCGATGGGGAAACCGGTAGCCTTGGACGCCAGCGCCGACGACCGGGAAACGCGCGGGTTCATCTCGATGACGATCATCCGCGCGTCGGCCGGGTTGATGGCGAACTGCACGTTCGAACCACCGGTCTCGACGCCGATCTCACGCAGCACGGCGATCGAGGCATCGCGCATGATCTGGTATTCCTTGTCGGTCAGCGTCAGCGCGGGGGCGACGGTAATCGAGTCGCCGGTATGGACGCCCATCGGATCGAGGTTCTCGATCGAGCAGATGATGATGCAGTTGTCGTTCCTGTCCCGAACGACCTCCATCTCGTACTCTTTCCAGCCGAGGACGCTTTCCTCGATCAGCACCTCGTCGGTGGGGCTGGCATCTATGCCGCTCTCGACGATGGCGAAGTATTCCTCGCGGTTATAGGCGATGCCGCCGCCGGTACCGCCGAGGGTGAAGCTCGGGCGGATGATGGCAGGCAGACCGATCACCTCGAGCGCCTGCAGCGCCTCGATGGTGTTGTGCGCCAGCATCGAGCGCGGTGTCGACAGCCCGATCTTCTTCATCGCGTCGCGGAAGAGTTCCCGGTCCTCGGCCTTGTCGATGGCGTCGGCCGTGGCGCCGATCATCTCGACCCCGAACTTTTCCAGGACGCCCATCTTGCGCAGCGAGAGCGCGCAGTTGAGCGCCGTCTGGCCGCCCATGGTGGGGAGCAGCGCGTCGGGCCGCTCCTTCTCGATGATCTTGGCCACCACCTCGGGGGTGATCGGCTCCATATAGGTGGCGTCGGCCAGGTCGGGATCGGTCATGATCGTCGCCGGGTTCGAGTTCACCAGGATGATCCGGTAACCCTCTTCCTTGAGCGCCTTGCAGGCCTGCGTCCCCGAGTAATCGAACTCGCAGGCCTGCCCGATAATGATCGGCCCCGCACCGATGATGAGGATGGATTTGATATCGGTACGCTTGGGCATGGTGCTCGTCTCGGTCTGGGCGCGCGGAAACACGGCGCTCTGGCGCGGGTCTTGGGCGGATTCTGCAGGTTAAGGCGGCGGTGTACGGGGAACACGCGCCGGAGGCAAGGGGGAAGTCGGATGCATCCAGGTGCCACCTTTCTTGCTGGGTGCGGTGGGGGAAACTAATTTGCCTAGTCCTGCGCGGGAGAGGGACGCGGGACTGAGGCTTCACCGGCCCACCGCCTGCGCGATCATGGCCAGTAGGGCGGCCGGTTCGATCTCTCTCTCCGGCTCACGAACCATCGACGGGCCATGCTGCCCCGCCATTCGCGTCTTTGACATCCCCGGAAGGCGCGAGCCTGGCCGGTGTATTGGTGTGCCGATCGCTTCGGTGATCACGGCGGGTTGTCCGAACGACGACCGTGCCGCACGGCAGAATAAGCCTGCGTTGGCAAGTCCTTGGTCCCTCGCAAATGTACTGGTGAGACCTAGGTCTCCATTTATTTCCACAGATTTTAATCGTTAACTATCGGTTAACGGGCGGGCGAAGTCTTGCGGAGTAGGAGTATCGTCATGCGAATAGTCACCAGCTTGGCAGCCCTTGCGGCTGTCGCGTGTTTCTCTGCGCCCGCGTCAGCGCAAGTTGTTTCGGTCAGTCAGGTTCTCGCCGACTGCCCGGATATCGACCAGGCCCAGGCCTGCACAACTCTTGCCACCGCGTTTCTCGACGGCCGCAGCCCAAGCCGGCGACTGAACGGCCAGATCATCGATCTGGTGGTGGCGATCTCCGAGGCGGCCAGCCAGGACAAGGTGCCGCGGCGCGTCTGCCTCAATGCCGCCGATGGGCTGCGCATCCTCGCCACCGGCGTGACCGACGCGGATCAGGCCAAGCAGATCAACGACATTGCCGACGCGCTCTGCACCGGCGCCCGCACCGCGGCGCTGCGCCGGCCGGGCTTCCTGCTGTTCGATAGCCTCGGCGGCGGCGGCGTTGGCGGACCTGGCGCTCCCGGCTCGCCCGGCGCCCCGGGCGGCGGTGACAACACCGACGACGATGACGACGATGATGACGACGATGATGACAACGGCGGTGGCGGTGGCGGCGGAGGCGGCACCGGTGGCCTCGGCAGCAACGGCGCCGGCAAGGGCAACGAGACCGCGCTGGCCCACGCCAATGAGCACGCCCTCAACAACGACCACGGCAAGAACCAGCCAAAGGATAACTAAGCCGGCCGTCCGCCCCCGTCCGGTGAACGAAGGGAGCCCCGCTAGCGGGGCTCCCTTTGCTTGGCGCCGAAACGCGCGACTCGCACATGCACACAATTGGTCGAGACGCAAGCCCGGGGATTAACCAATCGACCAGATCAGACTTTGGTCCCCATACGGATTAACCGACTGTTAGTGTTACTCAACCGTTAAGCGTCGGGGCCTTCAAACCGCAGTTGTACGGAGTATTTTGATGAAGTTCGCTCTAGCGCTCGCCGCGACCCTCGCCGTCGCCGGCCTCGCGACACCCTCTTCCGCCCAGGTCCTGACCGTTGCGCAGGTGACTTCGGCCTGTCCGGACGTGGCTCGGGCCCAGGCCTGCCCGCCGCTGGCGACGCAGTTCCTCGCCGGCCGCTACTACGGGGCAGGCACGGACCAGGAGATCATCTCGCTGGTCGTCGCCATCGCCGAGGCGTCGCAGCAGAGCAACGTGTCGCGCCGCGCCTGCCTCAATGCCGCCGACGGCATCCGCATTCTGGCGCAGGGCGTCAGCATCGAAGCCCAGTCCAAGCAGATCCTCGACATTGCCGACGCGCTCTGCACCGGCCGCCGCACGGCGTCGCTGGGCAACCGGCGAGTAGGTGGTTTGCTCGAGAGCCTCAGCGGCGGTTCGACTGGCGGTGGCGCGCAGCAGGTTGCGAGCAACAATGGCAACTACGGCAACAACAATGTGGGCTCGACGCCACCCTCCTCCGAAGGCGAATGCGCGGGCAACAGCAGTGCCGGGAATGGCAACAACTGCTCGAACGACAATCAGAGCCACAAGAAGGACGACGACAAGGCCCTAAAGGAAGAGGAAAAGACCGAGGTCAAGGAGACCAAGGAAGAGGAAAAGGCCGAGGTCAAGGAGACTAAGGAAGAGGAAAAGGAAGAGGTCAAGGAGACCAAGGAAGAGGAAAAGGCCGAGGTCAAGGAGACCAAGGAAGAGGAAAAGGCCGAGGTCAAGGAGATCAAGGAAGAGCAAAAGGCCGAGGTCAAGGAGACCAAGGAAGAGGAAAAGACCGAGGTCAAGGAGACCAAGAAGGAAGAAAAGTCCGAGGACAAGGGCCCGAAGAAGAACTGACCTCGTCGCTGCGGTTTCTCGAACACCAACGGGGCCCGACGGGCCCCGTTTCATATCGGCACCGGCTAGAGCCGCCTCAGTTCCACTGCATCGGGTTGGCGCCGGACATGGAAACCAGGCGGTAGCCGGAGCGGCTCAGCGGGCGTACGGCGCCGTTGAGGTTGTCGAGCACCACATCGCCCTTGTTGGTCTTGACCACGAGGATGGCGTGGCCCTCGCCCCAGCTGGTCTTCACATAGGCGATGCGCAGAGCGCTGGGGGACACCCCGGCGCGGATCAGCGCGCGGCGCTTGGCCAGCACATAGTCCTCGCAGTCGCCAGCCGAGGCGCTGGCGCTCCAGCGGTCGGCGCCGCCGTCGTCGCGGGGGGTGATGGAGCGGTTCACATGGGCGTTCACGCGCTTGATCGTCGCCATTAGGTCGTCGGAAGCCCTGACGCTGGCGCTGCCGCCACCGCGACATTCGGAGGGTGTCTTGAGGCACATCAGCTGGTAGCCGAGCGGGGCGTTGTTCTTGGCCATGCTCACCTGGGGCGCACTCGCGAGCAGCAGCGCCGCAAGTGCCATCAGTGCGAATTTCTTGGACATTCTGTCCCCCTCTTGACCGGTTAGGGGGAGCATGCCAGCGGGAGATTTCGCCCCGCTTGTCGGCGTCAGTAGCATTTGATTGCCCCCGGTAAGGTCGTGGTAAGGATGCGGG
>DATCRS010000537.1:0-2033 GCA_036568845.1 Devosia sp.
TCTCCAGCCACCAGCGCATTCCTTCCCGCCATGCATCCTCCTGCGCGGCGAACAGGCTCTCCAGGCTCTTGCGGTAGGCGTCGCGACGGTCGGGTTCAGGCCGCAGCCGGCGCTTGGCTTCGATGAAGTCGATCACACGACAGGCGCTCATGGCTTCGGCTCCTTCCGCGAGGGCAGAAGAAGATCGAGCGCCCAAAGCCATAGCGTCGCAGCCGCTAAGACGGCGAACACGCCTAGGGTGGAAAGCTCAGCCACTTTGGCCACGGGCGTATCGTTCCACTCCGGGCCGACGCGGTCGATGTCGTGAGCCTTTAGGGGGTCGACCATGGCCGTCCGCCTCAGGCGAAGATGCACAGAAGGCTGTAGAGGATGGCGACGCAGGCGGCGCATCTGGCGGCCAGATCGACTGTCGCCGAAATCCGCCTAACGGGAGGCGGAGGGTAGGTCGAGGAAACCCGGGAGACTGCGATCATCCGTGTCACTCCACCGGAAGGTGCTAAGTGACACTATCCGCCAAAATCGCGGATCGGGCAAGGGGGAATCCGCGAGTTGCGCAGCTAGTCCTCGCCGTCGCCGAGCATGGCTGTTATGCTCTCGTCGATGGCGCTGGTCAGGGGGCCGACGAGGGTAGGCTCATCGTCGGGCCGCACGTACTCGACGAGGAGGTCAACCAGGATTCGCAGCTCGTCGAGGTTTCGGGCGCGCAGGCCGGCGGCCTTCTTCGCCAGCTTATGCCGCTCCGACAAAACCTCATCGTCACTACCGGTTAGGCCGCGACGTTGAAGCGCAATATCATGAAGGTTGCGTTCCCGAGGCACGAACCGATCCTGTAAGGCGTTTAATGATTGGACGCCTTATAGGGTTGCTCTACTGGAGCAGCAACCCTGCGCTACCGCTGAACTTATGTTCGTATGCCGAGCCTTTGTTTAGCTGAACTGCTCAACGAGCGAGTCCAGCCGAACAGAATGTAGCCCGGATCGACATCCAAGATCATGCACAGCCGCCGCAGCTCCTTCGGATATTTCGGCGCGTTTCGGCCGGTCTCCCAATTCCTAATCGTATCGCCGTCGACTTCCAGATCGCGCGACAGGTCGGCGGCGGTCTCGTAGCCGGCCGCCTTGCGCGCGCGCTCGATGCGAACCCCCATCTCGACCAACTCCGCCGAGTCCTCCGGCGATCGTGCTCGCTTTCGCGGACTCATGGGCTCCTGCAACTCAATATCTTGTTCCTCTGTCACCGGCCTGAGCACCGCCTCCCCTATCCCCGATAGCTGCAAATCGCACCGCCAAATGCGCGGCTTGGCCCTTGACGAAGACGCGCTCCTGGCGGATGCTGGCGCCATGATGAATGACCTTCAGGTTGCGTACAGTACCGCCGGGGGAACCACTGCGGTTTTGCGGTGCCTCAAGGAAAGTGGCTATAATCCGCATTGGGATACGGTCGCCAATTGGGCTCGCCGCAACCGCGTACCAACGAAGTGGTTGATTCCGCTTCAATCTTCACTCGCGTCGCTCGGCGTGGATGTCGAGGTCGCCGAACTAGCCGCCCTCATCCCACGCCGCACTCAGGTACGACCATCCCGGCGCGCGAATGGTGCCGCTATTTTGGCGGATAAGCAAGCTCTAACTGGCGGAAGTGTCGCACGCGGGTGCGGTGCAGGTGGTTAAATCGATGAAAATTCTCGATAAATTTTGCTCTATTGAATCTCTATTTGCTAGCAATTCCCTACCTATAGATGTGCTGATATCGCACCTTGTGCATCTAAATGGAGAAGAAGGTGTGGTACTGAACATTTGTTCAACCGCGACCCTAGCGCCTTGCCGTCGTTTTTGTCCCCCCGGCGACGGCAAGGCGCTGCGGTCGATGGCTACGCCGCAGCATTTCCTTAGCCTCCCTGAAAAGAACTTCGCCGGTCGTCCTCACGGGCGGCCGGCTTCTTTCCGGGCGGCATAAGGTGGGTTGGGACAGGCTGCCGCCGGGCTGGGTCCTGGAAGGCGAGCGTCCCGTCCTAAAGGGCGAGGTCGACGAGAAGA
>DATCRS010000538.1:0-11345 GCA_036568845.1 Devosia sp.
GGTAATTGCGGAAGCCGACGCTGAAGGTTTCTCCGGTGGTGAAATTGAACGCCGTGGTGCTGGTGATGATGGCGCTGATGAACGGCCAGAAGATGAGGCCCGCCATGAGCAGGACCATCGGCAGGACAAAGAGATAGGCGATCTTCCAGTCACGCCCCAAAAAATCCCTGACACGGAAGCGAGACTTGGCCCTGGGGGCCGTCACGACCTGGGTGGCGGGCATATCCATCTGGGGGTTTCTCCTCCCTGCCGAAGCATTCGCGCGTGGTGCGGATGCTGGAGCACGCGGCAGGTCATGCCGCAATAATACAAGACGTACGGGACGGGCGTCGAGCGCCCGTCCCGCAGGAAGCCCTTAGGGCTGCATGATCCCGCCTTCTTCGAACAGGTCCACCATCTTCTGGTGGGCGTCCTTGACGGCGTCGGCCGGCGACATGCGGCCCGAGATGGTGTTGCCCACCGACTGCTCGAGCACGCCCTGAGCGCGGATGGCATCGACACCGGCGTTCGGGTTCGCCGGCCAGGACTGGCCGAGGAACGGGTTGGTGACGCTGACCATCTCGCGGATCGTCTTGAGGTTCGGGTCGGTCGCCATCAATTCGTCGGTCCAGAGGTTCTTATAGGCCGGCGTGAACAGCACACCGCCCAGGGCCGAGATCTTGCCGAAGTTGGCCGGATCGAGCAGGGCCAGCGCAAGCTCCTTGGCGAGCGCCGCATTCGGCGCATTCTTGAAGATGGTCATCCAGCCGCCGACATTGCCGCCGTCGCGGCTGTCGCCGTTGATCGCCGTCGGGGCGGGCAGCAGCAGCGTGTTCGGATAGACCGGATTGTTGTCGCGCTTGGACTGGGCATAGATCGAGAAGGCATTCTGCGTGAAGCCGATCTGGCCGGCCAGATAGGCTTCGTTGTTGCCGGTGTCGTTCCAGCTCTCGATGCCGGGCGGCAGCATGGCAGCATACTTGCCGTTGCGGTCGTAGGTCTCGCGCAGGAACTCGAATGCCGCGACCGTCTCGGGCGAGTTGAACTGCACGATCTGGCCGGTCTCGTCGGTGAAGTGACCGCCGAACGCCTGGACCACGCTGATCAGGAAGCCGAAGCCGTCACCGGACTGGTTCGGCGTAAAGCCCCAGCCATAGAAGTCGGGCCCAGAAATCGCCAGCGCCGCTTCGCGGCGATCGACGATGGTCTTCAGCGATGCGGGATCGATGCCCTTTTCCTTGAGCTTGTCGCCGCGAGCGAAATAGCCGGTGGTGGTACCGATCAGCGGAATTGCCCACCACTTGCCGTCGATCTGCGCCGTCTTGGCGGCATTGAGGCCCGGCATGATCTCGCCGTACTTGGCCACTGCCTCGTCGACCACATCGGTCACGTCCTCGACCAGGTCGAGCAGGTGCAACTGCGAGATGGAAACGTTGGACGTGTAGGCAAAGTCAGGCGGGTTGCCGGCCTTCACCGCCGCCGTCATCTTGCCCAGGAAGTCGCCGAACGATTCCGGATTGGTGGTCGAGATGTCGAGCTGGACGCCCTTGGAATCGGCGAACGCCTGAACCGTGTCGCGGAAGGCGGTCTGAGCCGCTTCGAAATACTCGGTCCGATGGATGACCGTCAGCTTGCCCGAGCCGCCGACCGGAAGCGGAGCATCCGGCTTGGCGTCCTGTGCGAGAGCCGAAAGGCTCTGCCCACCGACCAAAAGTCCTGCACCCGCCGCCGCGGTACCCCGCAGCACGTCACGGCGGGAAATCTTGTCACTGGCCATTACTGTTCCTCCTACAGTTTCTTTGCTGGCTTCACGGACGCCCGCGGCCTCCCAACCGCGTGAGCCCAATCTTACGGACGGGCGCTCGACCCCTCCGGTTCGAATTCGATCATGTTCACGCGCAGATGGCGATAGGGAGCAGCCGGCGCCC
Organism: Devosia sp.; assembly: GCA_036568845.1. GTDB lineage: Bacteria > Pseudomonadota > Alphaproteobacteria > Rhizobiales > Devosiaceae > Devosia_A. Next base: position 1,908 of record DATCRS010000538.1, read on the forward strand.
CGAAGGCGCGTGCGGCAGAGTCAGCAAAAGCCAGGCGCATGAAGCCGCCTCCCCGAAGCTTTGGCCCACCATCTGCCCGGTGTTCCGGTTGCAGATTGTCGTTGCGACATGGGCAATCTGTCGGGCCGCCATCCGGCTGTCAACAACAAATCATACTTCTTGCCGGTGAGGTACGTTCCCATTTGAACAACACGACGTTGACATCGCGTGAGCTGCGGTGATAGTCGCAAAGTAGTCATACTAATTTTGGGAGGGACGGAGTGGGCTTCGACGACATCAAGGCGAAGATCGGATCGGGCCTCTTGTCCTTTCCGGTTACCGATTTCGATGCGGATGGCGAGTTCGACGCCGACGGCTACGCGCGGCGTTTGCAGTGGCTCTCCTCCTACGGCGCGGCAGGCCTATTCGCGGCCGGCGGGACCGGCGAGTTCTTTTCGATCGGCTATGACGAGTACGACAAGGTCATCCGAACGGCGGTCGAGAACAGCGCCGCGGACGTGCCGGTGCTCGCCGGCGTCGGCTACGGCACGCGCATGGCCATCGACCTGGCGCGGCGCGCCGAGGCGGCCGGCGCGGCGGGCATCCTGGTGCTGCCGCATTACCTGATGGTGGCGGAGGAAGCAGGCGTCATCGCGCATATGCAGGCGATCTGCCAGGCCGTCGGGCTGGGCGTGATCTACTACGCGCGCGACAACACCAGGCTCTCGCCGGCCGGGCTCGAAAAGCTCGCCGAGACCTGCCCCAACTTCATCGGCTACAAGGACGGCATGGGCGACCTGCAGCTGATGCAGCGCATCCACTACCGCTTGGGCGACCGGCTGGTGCATATCGGCGGCTTGCCGACGGCCGAGGTCTTCGCGCAGCCCTATCTGGAGATGGGCGTCACCACCTATTCGTCGGCCGTGTTCAACTTCGTGCCAGAGCTGGCGCTGCGCTTCTACAAGGCGGTGCGGCAGCGCGACGCGCAGACGGTCGACGCGCTGATGAAGAGTTTCTACCTGCCGCTGATCGAGCTCCGCGACAAGAAGCGCGGCTATGCCGTGTCCATGGTCAAGGCCGGCGCCGACCTCGTCGGCCACTCCGCCGGCAAGGTCCGCCCCCCGCTCACCGAGCTCGACGCGGCGGAGCGGGAGACGCTGCGCGCGCTGATCGAGGCGCATGCGTAGCGGTGCGGGCTATTCAGTCGGGATTCCTCTCCCGTTTACGGGGGAGGGGGACCGCCGAAAGGCGGTGGAGGGGGGTGCCCCAACCACCGGCGCAAGGTGCTCTCCTCTCCCGCCCTTTCGGGCACCCTCTCCCGCGGGCGGGAGAGGGACGCATACTGCAAGCCTTTGCGCGGGTTGAGGAAAAAGAACTTATCCCCGCGCCTCTGCCGCCCCATAGAATAGCTTCCATCCCTTCGCCGGCGAGCCTCTGACGAGGAGGTGGCGAGCGGTGGTTCACTGAGCAATCGAGAGCTCGGATTGCTTTGCGGACCATCGCCATGGTGGGAGCGGGGTCTGGAGGGGGTCGCCCCTCCGGAGGCTCCGGGACCGACAGTGGGGCGCAGAACCCGGGCGGCCCGTCCTGAGGACGGTGCATTCCAGCCGATGCGTGTGGACGGCCCCTCCCTTTGTCCCGGGCCAACAATCCCCGACGCATGGGCGAGCCAAAAGCTCACCTCACTGCGGACTAACCGCTACGAGCCGATGGCTCGCCCAGGCCGCACCCAGGCGGCCAACCAGGTCTTTGACATCCCCGGAGGGCTTTGGCCCGGCCGGTGCATCGGTCATGCGCAGATGTCGCAGTCGGGATCCCTTCTCCCCCTGAGGGAGAAGGTGGATCGGCCGGAGGCCGAGACGGATGAGGGGTATCTCTCAGCTGTCGCGGATGTGGAGGCATACCCCTCATCCGCCCTTCGGAGAAGGGCGCCGACTGAGAGCTAGACGCCCTCACCCCCCGTAGGGGTCCCAGCCGTTGGCCTGGAAGAGGCCGATGATGTAGCCGAAGCAGAAGGCGAAGGCGGTTTCCATCGAGTTGTCGGCATCGATGTGCGGCACGTGGTCGGGCATGATCATGCCGTCGTAGCCGACCTCGTGGTAAATCTTGAGCGCTGCGGGCATGTCCATGTCGCCGCAGTCGGGGAACTCCTCGGTGAAGGAGTAGCGGCCACCCTTGATGTTGCGGAAGTGGACGTTGAAGATCTTCTTGCGCTTGCCGAACCAGCGGATGATCTCGCCGATCTCCTCGCGCGGATTTTCGAGGCTTTCGGCCACCGTGCCCTGGCAGAAATTGAGCCCGTGATAGGGGCTTTCGGCGATCTGCACGAACTTCATCAGCCCCTCCGCATCGCCCAGCACGCGCTTTTCGAAGCCACGATAGCCGGGTGGCGTCATGGGGTCATGCGGGTGGCAGGCCAGGCGGACTTTATTGGCCGTAGCGACGGGGACGACGCGCTCGAGGAAATAGGTGATGCGCTCCCAGAACTCGTCGGCGGAAACTTTTCCGGCGACGGTGAGGGTGTCGCCGTCAGTGGCCTTGTCGGCGCGCCAGGTGGAGAGGACGGCGCCGCCGCGGCCGGTTTCCGAGGTGGTGCGCGGGATACCGAGGACGTTGAAATTGTACTTGGCGGCCGGGATGTTGGCCTCCGCCAGCGCCTCGATGATGCGGCAGAGCCCGTCGATCTCGCGGTCGCGTTCACCTGGCTTGCCGAGCACGATGCCGGGGGCCTGGTGGTTGCGCTCGATGCCCGAAGAGGGGAGCGGCAACTGCACCATGTCCAAGATCAGGCCATGTTGATGAACGCGATCTGAATGACGCATCAGCACGTCGCGATCCCATTTCCAGGGGTCGCCTTCGGGATCGATGCAGACGTGCTTCACGCCCAGCTGCGCCAGCTGCCTGAGGTAGCGGTCCCCCACTTTGGCGAACTGATCTCCCCCCAGCTGCGTCCCGACATACATGACTATCCTCCCAAATCAATATGACTTCTTGAAAGCAGTATGATAGATTTCGCGCATCGGCAAGCGAACTCGGCTGGCCCTCGTCTGCCGGAAGCGCTATGCAGCTGAGACAACTTAGAAAATCTCGATGATGTCTTCAGACAACACCGTCCATCTCACCGATCGGGTGAAGCTCGACCTCATGCGGCTGATCGAGGCGGACAACCTCAAGCCTGGGGACAAGCTGCCCACGGCCGACCGGCTCTGCGAGCGCTTTTCGGTGAGCCGGACGGTGGTGCGCGAGGCCATCGCCAGCCTCAAGGCCGAGGGTCGGCTGCGCTCGCTGCGGGGCAGCGGGGTCTACGTATCGCAACCATCGGAGAAGGCATCGGCGCAGTCGATGTTCATGACGGCGCCGCAGGAAATCGGCGACATCCTCGACTTCATGGAGTTCCGCATCGCCATTGAGGTGGAGGCGGCGGGGTTGGCGGCCGAGCGGCGCACCGAAGTGCACCTCCTCCGCATGGCGCAGGCGGTGACCGCGTTCCGCAACCATGTCAACGACAGCAGCCTTGCGACGCAGTCCGACCGGACCTTCCACCGGATGATCGCGCAGGCGACCGGCAACCAGCGCTTCGTGCTCTTCATCGACGGGATGGGCGAGCGGCTGCTGCCGCGGCGGGTGCTGGGCGCGAGCTTCACCGACGACAAGAGCCGGACCGAGTTCCTCGAAGCGATCCTCGTCGAACACCAGCGCATCCTCGAGGCGATCAGCGAGCGGAGGCCGGACGAGGCCCGGCTCGCCATGCGCCGGCACCTCGAAGACGGCCGCCGCCGCTACCGCGACTGGAGCCTCAAGCACGAGATGGCGCAGTAGCTCAGTGCCGGAACTGAAATCGGGGCGTGAAGTTCTCCGCTGCAGAATATGGCAGCGAGCTCATGGCACCGCGTATCGGGTATCACGCTTCTCACGAGCAGTTCACACCGGCCGATCTCCTCGGTCTTGTCAAAATGGCGGAGTCGGCCGGGTTCGAGTGCCTGAAGTGCTCGGACCACTTCCAGCCGTGGAGTGAGCGGCAAGGCCAGTCGGCCTCGGCCTGGCCCTGGCTGGGCGCAGCGATGCAGGCAACCACCCTGCCCTTCGGCATCATCTCGGCGCCGGGCTACCGGTACCATCCGGCCGTCCTGGCGCAGTCGATCGCCACGGTCGCCTCGCTCTTTGAAGAGCGGCTGTGGGTGGCGCTCGGCAGCGGCGAGGCAATCAACGAAGCGATCACCGGCGAGGCGTGGCCGGAAAAGGCGGAGCGCAACGCCAGGCTGCTCGAATGCATCGAAGTGATCCGGCGGCTGCTCGACGGGGAGACCGTCACGCACCGCGGACGCATCACGGTGGTCGAGGCCAGGCTCTATTCGCGGCCGAAGAACCGGGTGCCGCTCTATGGCGCGGCGGTCACGGAGAAAACCGCGCGGCTTCTTGCCCCGCAGGTGGACGGCCTGCTCACCACGGGCGGCGATCCCAGGGCAACCGGCAAGGTGATCCGTGCCTTCCGCGAGGGCGGCGGGGCCGGGAAGCCGGTGATCCTGCAGGCTGCACTTTGCTGGGCGCGGAGCCACGACGAAGCGATGGCGGAAGCCCTCGACCAGTGGGGCCCCTGCGCCATTGGGGGCGAAGTCAACTGGGACCTGCGCCGGCCCGCAGACTTCGACCTCGCGTCCAAGACCGTCGGGCCTGACGACATTGCCTCAGCGGTGTTCGTCTCGCACGAGCTCGACGCCCATGCCGAACGGATCGCGGCGCTGGCAGAGCTCGGACCGGCGGAAATCCATCTCCACCATGTCGGCCGCGACCAGCGCGGCTTCATCGAAACATTCGGAGCAAAGGTGCTCCCGCAACTGCGTCAGTAAGCAAGGAAGCCATGGACTACCGATTTGGACCGCAGGTCAAAGACGACGAAACCGTGTTCCGCCTCTACGCGCCCTCAGCGGATGCCGCCGAGCTGGTGCTGAAGGATGGCGACGTGATCAGCATGGAGCGGGCCGACGACGGCTTCTGGCAGTGGGCCGTAGCGGGCGCCGGCGAAGGGACGCGCTACAAGTTCCGTATCGGTGGCCTGACCTTTCCCGATCTCGCCTCGCGCCAGCAGGAGGGAGACACGACCGGCTGGAGCATCGTCCGCGAGCCCTTCCCCTGGCAGAAGCACGACGAGCCGATCTCGCCTTGGTACGAGGCGCTGTTCTGCGAAGTTCATGTCGGAACGGCGACGCCGGAGGGCACGTTCCGGGGGCTGATGGAGAAGCTCGAGCACTTCCGCGATGCCGGCTACAACACGCTCGAGATCATGCCGATCAATACGTTCCCCGGTCGGCGCAACTGGGGCTATGACGGCACCCTGGTCTTCGCTCCGGCCGAGGCCTACGGCACGCCGCACGACTTTCGCGCGCTGGTCGACCGGGCGCATGAGCTCAAGCTCTGCATCGTGCTCGACGTGGTCTACAACCATTTCGGCGAAGTCGACAATTTCGCGCGCGAGTATTGCCCGGAATGGTTCTCCGAAGAGGTGGAGACGCCGTGGGGGCCGGGTATAAATTTCGACAACCCGATGGTGCGGCAATTCTTCTACGAGAACGCCGCCATGTGGCTCAGCGAGTATGATCTCGACGGGCTGCGCTTCGATGCGATCCACGAAATGAAGACCGATTCGAGCGACCGCTTCCTGCGCGAGCTGGCGCTCAACTGCCGCGAGGTGAAGCGCTCGGCCAAGCTGATCATCGAGAACATGGACAACCGCGCCTCATGGCTCCCGCGGGACGACAAGGACGAGCCGACGCTCTACACGGCGCAGTGGAACGACGACATCCACCATGTCATCAACTACCTCGTCACCGGCGAGCGCAAGAGCGGATACGAGGACGACGAGGCCGATCCGCAGGCCGATCTCGAAAAGGGGTTGCGGGACGGGTTCGTCCACGACGGTGAAGCGGAGGGCGAAAGCGACGGCAGTACCGGCGGGGAGCCCGGGAGCTTCCTGCCGCCCGACGCCTTCGTGGGATTCGTGCAGAACCATGACTGGATCGGCAACCGAGCCGACTGCAAGCGGCTGGCCGACCGCATCGGTGCCGAAAAGCTCGACTTCGTGCAGTTCGTCGCCATGCTGGCGCCGCACCTACCGCTGTTCTTCATGGGTGAGGAGGCACATATCCGCTCCCCCTTTCCCTTCTTCGTCGATCTCGAGGGCGAGGCCGCCACGGCCAAGCGCGATCACCGCTACAAAGAGATGCGCGAGATCTTCAAAGAAGAGGTCGGCGAGGCCGGGTTGCCCGACCCCAGCGATCCACGGACGTTCGAAAGCGCCAAGCTGCCCTGGAGCGAATTCGGACTCGATGATCGGCGGCAGGCGCTGGACCGCTTCCGCCAGTTGGCCAAGTGGCGGCAGGAGCTGGTGTGGCAGGTGCTCAAAAGCAAATTCCGCACAGCGATATCGACGCGTACCGACCCCTGCATCATCGTGACGTGGGAATTCGATGCGGGCTGGCTCACCATGGCGCTCAACCCATCGGACTGGGGGCACGATATCGCGTGCGCCATCCAGGGCATGCCAGTGTCGACCGGCCAGTATGACCAGAATGGCGAGACACTGCGGCTGGGCGCCTGGAGCGCCGTTGCCTGGCGAGCGGATCGCTAGAGAGTCCAAGGCGTTGCACGCTCGAACCCAGCCACCAGCCTATCGCACCCCTCCCCTCAAGAGCCTGCGCTCGGGAGCGCGCAAGCGCTACCCGAGTGGGGAGGGGGGGCGAAGCGGCGATACCTCGACAATTCGCAAGCTACGAGGTAGCGCGAGAGCAAACGCTCTAGCGCGCCACGAGCAGAAGCGCGAGCGCCAGCAATGCGAAGGTGCCGGCGCCGATCACGTAAAGGGTTACGCCGGAGATGTCGTTGAGAAAGATGCGGCGTCGCTCGGCGCGCGCGCTCGGGACAACGGTCGGGCCAGGCTCGGGGACGTTGCTAGCCGTCATCGCGCTTGCGCTTTCCGATCTCGAGCTCCTGCTGCGGATGCCGCTCCTCGCGCACCTTGCCGGTGTTCACGTCGCGGCCGAAATCATCGATGTTGTCGTCGCGCTTGGGTGGCCGCGTGGTTTTGGGCACTTCGTCCTTGTTCGGGGTCGTCGTCATGTTCCTGTCTCCCGTCTCGGGCACAACTCGGACGGGGGGATTTCGTTTCCCTCGAGGTGAACCAGCGGTCGCGGTGAACGTTGGATGAGTCGCGCCGGCATGTGCCGGCCAGGGAGGTTGAGATGCAGCAGCACGAAGAACAGGTTCGCCAGCGCGCCTATGCGCTGTGGGATTCAGAGGGCCGTCCGGACGGACGCGACCAGGATTTCTGGTACCGGGCCGAGCGCCAGCTCTCCGAACGGGGCACGCTCGACGTTTCCGAAGAGATGAACGACCAGCAGTCGGAAGCGCCGATGCCTGCCGGCTTCCAGGCGCATTAGGCCGGAGATTGCATGCCGGCGCCGCGATGGATGCGGCGCCGCAACACCATCTGCACCGCTCGATCGAGTGCGCTGCTGGAGAAGGGCTTCAGCACGACTTCGACATTTTCGCTGCGACCTGAGAGCTCAGGACCGTTGGCGTAGCCGGTGATGATCACGGCCGGGTAGTCCGGCTGCAGGACGCGGGCGCGGCGAATGAGTTCCAGCCCCGACATCAACGGCATGGCGAAATCGGTGACGATGACATCGAACGCGGCGGGGTCGCGTTCGATGAAGGCGAGCGCGTCGTTGCCCCCCGAAGCCGCTGTCACCTCATAGCCCTCCTGCTGCAGTTGCATCTCGGTGAGAGCGCGGAGGCTGGGGCTGTCGTCGACGAGTAGGATGCGGCGGTGCGGCGAGCGTGCAACCGGCCTTTCTGCAGTCTTGGAGGCACCCGGAAGCGGTAGTGGATCGACGTTGGAGCGCGGCAGCCAGAGCGAAACACGGGTGCCCTGCCCCACACGACTTTCGATGTGAAGCGCGCCCCCCGATTGTTGGGCGAAGCCGTAGGCCATGCTGAGCCCCAGGCCGGTGCCCTTGCCGACATCCTTGGTGGTGAAGAAGGGTTCGACCACCTTGGAGAGGATGTCCGCCGGGATGCCATACCCGGTGTCCGACATGGTGATGCGCACATAGTCGCCAGCATCGAGATCATCCCCACCCGCGACAGTCTGGTTGCTGACCGAGACCGAGATGGTGCCCCCGTCGGGCATGGCGTCGCGGGCGTTGATGGCGAGGTTCATCAGCACCAGTTCGAGTTGCGGCGCATCGGCGTAGATCGGCCAGAGGTCGGGGACGAGTTCCCAACGCAGATCGACGAGTCCGCCCAGCATCGGCTTGAGCATGCTGCCGAGCGACGACTGGATCACTGCGAGATCCACGACCTGCGGCACGAGCTTCTGGCGGCGCGAGAAGGTGAGGAGGCGCGTCACCAGCTCGCGACCCTGCTCGGCGGCGTGTCGGGTCATGCCGAGCAATTCGCCGGCCGATCCATCGAGCCTGGCGCGACGCTCGATCAGGGCGAGGCCGCTCAGCACCGAAGCCAGAAGATTGTTGAAATCGTGCGCGATGCCGCCGGTGAGCTTGCCAAGCGCTTCCATCTTCTGGGCCTGCAGCAGCTGGTCCTGCATGGTGCGCTGCTCGGTGACATCGCGCAGCGTGCCGGCGATGAAATCGTCGCTGGAGGGGCGTACGGACTGATCGAGAAAGTGCCGATACTCGCCATCGGCATGTTTCCAGCGGTATTCGATGCTGCGCTCGGGCTGGCCATTGCCCACGGTGAGCTCGACGCGATCCTCGGGATGGACGCGCGAGGCCCAGAATTCCGGGTCGGGCTCGAACTCGGCGGCCTGGTAGCCGGTTAGCAGCGCGACGTTGCCGGCAACGAAGCGAGGACGCGCGTCGGGGCTGTCCTTGACGTAGACAGCCATCGGCAGCGCGCTGAGGACGAGCGACTGCCGCTCCTCGGCAATGCGAAGATCCTGGAGAGCACGATTACGCTCCTGCTCGGCGGCGAGCTTTTCCTCGAGCAGCCTCTGCTCGGCGGCGGCGTTGCGCTCGACCTCGAGGGTCTTTTCGTAGAGCGCCACAAAGGTCGACACTTTGGAGCGAACAATGATGGGCTCAACGGGCTTGAAGACATAATCCACCGCGCCGCTGTCATAGCCGCGGAGAAGATGTGCATCCTCCTTGTTGATGGCGGTCAGGAAGATGATGGGAATGTCGCGCGACTGCTCGCGGGAGCGGATCAGCTTGGCGGTCTCGTAGCCGTCGAGCCCTGGCATCAGCACGTCGAGGACGATGACGGCGAAGCGCTCGCGGAGGAGCTGGCGCAGCGCCTCCTCGCCCGAGCGGACCGGAAGGACCTCGGCGATGTCCTGCAGCACTTCGACCAGTGCCACGAGGTTGCGCTCGTCGTCGTCGACGAGGAGGATGCGGGTGCGCTCCGCACCCTCTTCCTGCGCCGGTTGCGGCGGCATCGGCCGGT
>DATCRS010000539.1:0-4594 GCA_036568845.1 Devosia sp.
CTCTACGGCCTCTCCATCGGCGCCGCCTTTTTCGGCGAGTCGATGTTCCACCGCGCTACCAATGCCAGCAAGATGGCGCTGGTCCACCTCGTGGAGCGCCTGCGCGCCGGCGGCTACATGCTGCTCGACACCCAGTTCGTCACGCCCCACCTTGCGAGCTTCGGCGGCATCGAGATCCCCCGCGAGGACTATGAGCTCCGGCTCTCCGAAGCCCTGCAGCACGAGGGCGACTTCTTTGCCCTTGATCGCACGTGGACTGACGCCACCTGATCGCGCCCGAACGGGAATCGTCATGGCCGAAACCCCCGACCAACCGCTGGACCAGTCTCCGCTCCTTCCGATGGAGGCGCGCTCCGTCGCCGAGCTGCCGACCGAACCGGGCTGGCAGTTCGAACCAAAATGGGACGGTTTCCGCTGCCTCGACTTCAAGGAGGGCGACAAGGTCCGGCTCTACGCCAAGTCAGGCAAGCCGCTCGGTCGATATTTTCCCGATGTGGTCGAGCGGCTCGCCGCCCTGCCCGGCGACTGTATTCTCGACGGCGAGCTGGTGATTCCGGTCGGCAAGGTTCTCTCGTTCGACGCGCTGCAGCTCCGCCTCCACCCCGCCGCCAGCCGCGTGAAGAAGCTGGCCGCCAAAACGCCGGCGGTCTTCATCGCCTTCGACTTGCTCGCCATTGACGGCCAATCCCTCACCGACAAGCCGCTGACCGAGCGCCGCGCGACTTTGGAGAAACTCCTCGCCAAGCCGCACCGCGGCCTCAGCCTCTCACCCTATTCGCGCGACCTCGCCGAAGCCAAAGCCTGGCTTGGCCGGTTGGGTGGCGCGCTCGACGGTGTCGTGGCCAAACGGCTCGATGGCCTTTACGAGAGCGGCGAGCGCGCCATGCTCAAGGTCAAGCGCATCCGCACCGCTGACTGCGTCGTTGGCGGCTTTCGCTACGGGGCCAATTCCAAACTCGTCGGTTCGATGCTGCTCGGCCTTTTCAACGACGAGGACAAGCTGGATCATGTCGGCTTCACCTCCTCCTTTGCCCGCGACGAAAAACCAGGGCTGACCGAAAAGCTGGAGGCGCTCGGCACCGGCATCGGCTTCACGGGCAAGGCACCCGGCGGTCCCTCGCGCTGGTCGAGCGAGCGATCCACGGAGTTCGTGAGCCTGCCGCACACGCTCGTCGTCGAAGTTCAGTACGATCAGGTGACCGGCGACCGCTTCCGCCACGGCACCACCCTCCGCCGTTGGCGGCCCGACAAGACCCCGGAACAGTGCCGTTTCGACCAGCTTCAACAGGAGGCGGCGCCGGCTGCCATCATAGACGCGGTACTCGCGGCGTGATCCGTCACCCCGAAGTGAATCCTGGGGACCTCCGTCCTTAGGAACCTCCTCCCACCCTCGCCGGTTGTCCGCAAAAGAAGACCGCTGAGGAGGTTATCATGCGACGCTCTCGATTTGGCTTCGGCACCGCTGCTTTCGCCTTGGCCGGTGTGGTGGGCGCGATGATGCTGATTCCGGGTGATCCATCGAGCGAGGCAGTGGCAACCGCGCCCCAGGTGCAGACCGCCCTTACCTCGCCCGAGCTCACCAGATTTCTGGACAATGCGCTGGATACCTCGCCCGAGGCAAAAACCTCCGAGGAAGTCATCGCGGCTGTTGCTTCAGCGCCTGACGCGACGCCGAGCGCTCCCCGGGTACAGGTCGCCGCCACCTCCCCAACATCTCCAGTGCAGGGGCTTGGCCTGCCCGAAACGGCCGATATGACGGTCACCGGCTCCGTCACGGCTTCTGATGAAACCCTCCGAGCCCGCACCGCCGTCAATATGCGGTCGGGCCCCTCGACGTCCTACGGCACGCTGACGGTCCTGCAGCCCGACGAACCTGTCACCGTTCTCGAACGAGACGGCGGCTGGGCCAGAATTCAGAAGAACGATGGCGCCACCGGCTGGGTCTATGGCAGCTATCTCGGCGATGGCTCCGCCATCGCTGCCGCCCCGGTGCGCTCGCCCGAGCCCGTCCGCGAGGCCAGCGTGACAGCGCGCGAAGTCGAAGCAGAGCAGGTCCGCACAAGCCGCTTCAGCCTGCGCGAACCCAGAAAAGAGACCCGGCGCAACGACGACAATCAGCTCGCGGCGATCCGCCTGCGTGCTTCGCCGTCGAGCGGATCGGAAACCATCATGATAGTCGAGGCAGGCACCCCGCTGCGCATTGCCGAGAAGCGCCGCGGCTGGGCCCGCGTCGTTATCCCAGGCGGTATCTCAGGTTGGGTGCGGACGAACTAGCCGCGGTTGTCCTGGGCCGCGGCTGGCGCCGCCAGTCCCTCTGGCGGCGGCACGTCGGTCGACTGCTTACAGCCGGTGAGCCAGATATCGTAGACCGCGTGGTCGATGGCGTTGAGCGCCGGGCTGTCGGCGAACATCCAGCCGGTGAAGATCCGGGTCACCGAACCCTTGAGGCTGACCTGGTCGACTTCGAGGAAGACCGAGGTGCGCTGCGTCTCGGTCGGCGGTCGCGTGTAGCAGACGCGCGGCGTGATCTGCAGCGCGCCGAACTGCACCGTCTCGTTGATATAGACGTCGAAATTGGTGATGCGCCCGGTGATCTTGTCGAGCCCCGAAAAGGCGGCCACCGGGTTGGAAATCGTCTCGGCCCCCGCAGGGGCGCAAAGCGCCATCAGCGCGACAGCAGCCGCAGCAAGCTTCGGCACAGCGGGCGTGAACATCACCCTATTCTGGGGACCAGGCGTCGTAGTCGCCCGTCACGCGCGGCCGCTCACCCTTGTTGAGCAGGCTGCCGTCGGGACGGTAAGCCAGTGCCGTGCCGGTATAGTTGGGCTCGTGGGGCTTCTCCCAAGAGCGCGGTGTGTAGCTTTCCTCGCTCGGCGGCACGTCGGTACGGTAGTGCATCCAGCCATGCCAGGCGGGCGGAATGGTAGAGGGCTCGGCATAGCCACCGGCATAGATCACCATGCGGCGCTCACGGCCATTGGGGCCGGTCGCCTGCTTGGAGCGGTAGTAGCGGTTGCCGGCCTCGTCCGATCCCACATAGATGCCGTTCATCGCCGTCCAGAGCCGCGTGCCCCAGGTGTTGCCGCGCCACCAGGCGAAAATCTCGAGGAGGAAGTCTTTCATTGCGCTCTGGCGCCTTGGTCTCGTTACGTTTTCCGGGCGCCGAACCGCCCGTCCGATGCCCTTGGCTCTATCACGCGCGGGCGCCCGATCCTAGTCAAAAGGCGCTTCCCGCTCGGGCGCTACATCTTGTGTCCACATGGGGGCCGGACGCCGGATGTGGTGGCTGCAAATGTGAAGGAAATAATGCGCTTGACAGGGTTCCCACCGCAAACCGCCCCCTCGCTTAGCCCCTCTGCCTCATCTTCCAGCCCCGTCTGAAGATGGCCAAAGAGTGGCGGATTCACTGGCTCTTAGCGCCGTCTCCGGCAGCAAATTTGCACCCTGCCGAGCAGAAAACTAGGCATCGAAAACTCGAATCGAGCGTTTCAACTTTTCCCCGCAATTCACATATGAGATACTGCATTTAGCCGTCGAAACCGGCCCCGGACACCATAGGTTGTGGCCGACCTGTGATCGCTCCGGTTGACCGACTCGGGCAGAAGGCTCAACCCTTTAGAGGTTGCGCCAACGCTCGGACGGCGGGTGCGACGAAGTCCCTGAACGGCAGCCGGCATGAGATCGGCACCCGCAGGGCAAAGGGGCAGACTACCCGTTGGCTCGCGGAAACGAGCCGAAGGTTGGAAGCGTCAGATCAGAGGCCAGAAGCCGTGCGGTAGCGGCTTTGCGAGCGCGCATGCGCTCCATGTTTGGGGAAGTGACTATTATGCGCATTGAACGTCGGTACACGAAAGCCAACGAAAGTGCCTATGCGGGCATCGAGTTCCGCTCGACCACGAGCGAGATTCGCAATCCGGACGGTTCGGTGGTGTTCAAGCTGGAAGACATCCAGATCCCCGCCACCTGGAGCCAGGTCGCGGCCGACATCATCGCGCAGAAATACTTCCGCAAGGCCGGCGTCGCCGCCGTGCTCAAAAAGGTCGAGGAGAATTCCGTCCCGTCCTGGCTCTGGCGCTCGGTCCCCGACGAAAAGGCGCTGGCCAAACTCCCCGAGGGTGAGCGCTACGGCTCGGAGATCGACTCGCGCCAGGTCTTCGACCGCCTCGCCGGCACCTGGACCTACTGGGGCTGGAAGGGCGGCTATTTCGACAGCGAGGAGGACGCCCGCGCCTTCTTCGACGAACTCTGCTTCATGCTGGCGACCCAGAAGGTGGCGCCGAACTCCCCGCAATGGTTCAACACGGGCCTGCACTGGGCCTACGGCATCGACGGCCCGGGCCAGGGCCACTTCTATGTCGACCCCTTCACCAAAAAGCTCGTGCAGTCGAAATCGGCCTACGAGCATCCGCAGCCGCATGCCTGCTTCATCCAGTCGGTCAATGACGACCTGGTGAACGAGAACGGCATCATGGACCTCTGGGTCCGCGAGGCGCGCCTTTTCAAGTACGGCTCGGGCACCGGCACCAATTTCTCGAAGCTCCGCGGCGAGGGTGAAAAGCTCTCGGGCGGCGGCAAGTCCTCGGGCCTCATGTCC
>DATCRS010000540.1:0-2623 GCA_036568845.1 Devosia sp.
CTCGCCATGGTTGTGCTATCCGTCCCGCTCTGCATCATCCTTCACAAGCAGGCGACCGGGGCCCGATGAGTGTCCTTTCCATCCGCCGCCTCGGCAAGCGCTTCGGCGCGACGACGGCATTGGCCGATCTCGACCTCGATGTCGCCGAGGGGTCGCGCACCGCGGTCGTCGGGCCATCGGGTTCAGGCAAGACCACCCTGCTCCGCCTCATCGCGGGCTTCGAAGCCCCCGACAGCGGCCAGATCCTGCTGGACGGACAGGTGATTGCCGATGTCGACCGCGGCCTGCCGGCGCATCGCCGCAATATCGGCCTCGTCATGCAGGAAGGCGCGTTGTTCCCGCATCTCAGCGTGCTCGAAAACATCCGCTTCGGCATCCGCGACCACACCGACAGCGAGGCGCGGGCGCGTGAACTCATGGACGTCGTCGAGCTCGACCGGACCATGGCCGACCGCCAGCCGCATCAATTGTCGGGAGGCCAGCAACAGCGCGTGGCGCTGGCGCGAGCCTTAGCGCGCCGGCCGCGCCTGATGCTGCTCGATGAACCGTTCTCGGCGCTCGATACCGGGCTGCGCGAGCAGCTGCGCAAGGCGACCGGGGACATCCTTGCAGCAGCCGGGATCGCCACGCTGCTGGTGACGCACGACCGCGACGAGGCCATGGGATTCGGCGACCAGCTGGTGGTGCTTCACAATGGCCGCCTGGCCCAGGCCGGGCATCCGCGCGACATCTAACGCGCGCCCGCCACCGAGACGGTCGCCGCCTTTCTCGGTCCGGCGATCGTGCTGGATGCCGATCTGCGGGATGGACGAGCCGATTGCATCCTTGGCTCGGTGCCACTCGCGGCCGCACAGCAGTCGCTCACCGGCAAGCGGCGGATCGTCTTGCGGCCCGAGCAACTGCATCTGAAGCAGGATGGCGGTTGGGCCTTGCGGTCCATCGAACACTTCGGCCCGCATGCCGTGGTCACCGTCGCTCACTTGGTGACCGGCGCGGTGCTGACCTTCGACACTGCCCAGCAGGACCTTCCGGCGGTCGAGTCGCCGGTGGGGATCGTCGTGAGCGGGCCCGCCTCGGCGGTTTGACGCCGAAATCTCCGCCTACGCCTGCGCCACCCGCCCGGGGCGGTCGGACTCCTCGTCCGCATCGGCCTCTCTACTAAAGAGCGCTACCCGGTTGCGGCCGTTGCGCTTGGCGACGTAGAGGGCAGCGTCCGCCTGGGATTGCAGCTGCTCGGGGGCCAGAGTGCTGCCGGGTGACAGCACCGCGACACCGATGCTGATGGTCACCACCGGCAGCACGCGGGATTCCGGATTGGGCAGTGCCGCTGAGACGACATTGCCGCGGATGCGTTCCGCCGTCGTCAGCGCCTCGATCTCGCTGGCGCCCGGCAGGACGACGAGGAACTCCTCGCCGCCGTAGCGGGCGAGGTAGTCCACCTGATGCCTGACGCTGCCCTCGATGATACTGGCGACCTCGGCGAGGCACCGGTCACCTTCGGCATGGCCGAGTGTATCGTTGAGCTTCTTGAACTCGTCGACATCGCACATGAGGAAGGCTACGCCCCGGCTTGTGCCGGAGGGGTCGGTCCACAGGCGATCGAGAAGCTCGGTCATCCAGCGGCGATTGGCGAGGCCCGTCAGGGGATCGAGCTTGGAGAGGCGCTCGAGCCGTTCGTTGGCATCAGCGAGATCGCTGAGACGAGCCTTGTCGCGGAGTTCGAGCAGGAAGGTCCGGCTGGCGACGATGTTCATCGTGCGGCGCGCCACGACCGTGGCAGCGATGCCGGTGGCGAGGAAGAAGAACGCCGAGATCGTGCTCCGCACCTCGACCAGCGGGTTGTTGAGCTGGAAGAACAGATAGAGCCCGAGCGCCATGGCTGCGATCGCCAGGGTGACACGCATCCGCACGTTGAAGATGGTGATGCCGGCGACGGCGGTGAAGATCATGACGTTGAGGTAGCGCTCGTACCACTCCCCGCCAGCCGCGATGCCGGTGAGGCTGATGGAAATGAGGACGACGAACATACCGAGTACGAGCGCGCCCTCCTGCACGGCGTCCGACAGGCGTTGGCGCCAGGCGAGATAGACCCCGGCCGCGCCCGGCAGAAGGATGGCCCCCGGGGCCAGCATGGCGAATGCCGTCGCGGTCGGCAGCAGGAAGAGGTTGAGCGACAGGATCAGGACATCGAGCGCCAGCACCCAGATCATCCACGACCGGATGATCGTCGCCGTCTGCCGCCAGGAACGGTCCCGGAAGGCGCGGGCGAGCTCGCCGGTGAGCCGGATGTGGCGGATGCGGCCCGACAGCAGGCGATCGGCCTCGGCCATGATCGCCGGATCGCGGACATAGAGGTCCAGCCGGGCCGATCCGACTGGGGGATCTTGCGATCTGCGATCCTGAACAACCATGGGTAACCTTAGCGTCGCGGGGAGGCGTTGGGCTGCTTCCCCCGCGCTCGCCGCCGTGCGAGCGAGCCCAAATATGGGCAACAAACCCTACCGAGCGCTAAAGGCTGGCGCGCGAAACGCGGGTACCCGGCGCGGGCCCACGGCGTTGACCCTCTCTTAACCGCGTCCGGCTACCTCCGGGAGCCCCAGGGAGTATTGAGTCATGCGTACAC
>DATCRS010000541.1:0-4837 GCA_036568845.1 Devosia sp.
CCCGAAGAGCTGCGCGCCGCCCAGGTCGCCTTCAAGAACGACATGCAGGTGCACATCCGGGCGATCTCGGAAAAGTACCTCATTGCCGGCGAAACCCAGGACACCGCCTTCCTCTTCGTGCCGTCGGAATCGATCTTCGCCGACATCCACGAGCACTTCGAGGACGTCGTGCAGCGCGCCGCCCGCGCCCGCGTGGTGATCGTCTCGCCCTCGCTCCTGCTGCTCTCGATCCAGGTCGTCCAGGCCCTGCTGCGCGACGTCAAGATGCGCGAGCAGGCCCACCTCATCCAGAAGGAAGTCGCCGAGCTTCTTGCCGATGTCGGTCGTCTCGACGACCGGGTCCGAAAGCTCCAGACCCACTTCAACCAGGCTAGCAACGATATCGGCGACATCCTCACCTCCACCGGCAAGGTCGTCCGCCGCAGCGAACGCATCGAAGCCATGGACTTCGAAGGCGCCGAGCAGCAAAGGCTTGCGGGGGAATAGGTTTCTATTCTCCAGGCGTCACACCCACGAAAGCAGGAACCCAGCATGCTTGAGTTCTTGCCGTTTCCTATCCCCAACCGCCGTCATCCTCGGGCTCCGACCCGAGGACCCATCTTGCCCCTCTCGCAAGCGGACGAATGGGTCCTCGGATCAAGTCCGAGGATGACGGTGGTTGGGGCGGGTGCTGGGTGTAACCGGCAAGTCGAGCCGACGGCCTACCCCGCCAGCCGCAGCGACGGAACCAGCGCCTCCGGCAAGGTGGTACGGCGTCCGTCGACCACGTCACGGAACGCCGAAATGTCCGCCGGCCGGCTCAAGAGATAGCCCTGTGCCCCTTGGCAGATTTCGTTGCGCAGGAACTCCAGTTCCTCCGGCCGCTCCACGCCCTCGGCGATCACCGGCACGGCGAGACCGTTACCCAGCCCGAGCACCGCACGCACGATGGCCGCTGACTGTTCATTGCTGTCCACCGACTTGATGAAGCTCTGATCGACCTTGATCTTGGAGAAGGGGAAGGCCCGGAGATTGGCCAGCGAGGAATAGCCGGTGCCGAAATCGTCCATCGCGATCCTGACGCCCAGCGCCCGGATCTGGCGCAGCGTCGCCACGGCGCGCGCCGTGTCCTTGACCAGCGCCGTTTCCGTCACCTCGATCTCCAGCCGCGCCGGCGACAAACCGGTCTGCACCAGCGCCTCTTGCACCAGCTGGGCAAAGCCCGGCGCGTGGATCTGCACCGTCGAGACGTTGACCGCGATCGAGAGCGGCGCCGTCCAGCTCGCCGCTTCGCTGCAAGCCCTGCGCAGCACCCACTCGCCGACCTGCAGGATCAGCCCACTTTCCTCCGCCACCGGCACGAACAGCGCCGGCGAGATGCTGCCCCGTTCCGGGTGGGCCCAGCGGATCAGCGCCTCGAAGCCGGTGACCTCCCCGCTCTTGATGTCGATCTGCGGCTGGTAGGCGAGGCTGAGCTCGTTGCGCGAGATGGCGTGGCGCAAATCGTGCTCCAGCTGCCGCCGGTCGCGCAACTCGGCGCCCATTTCGCGGTGGAAGAAGCGATAGACGCCGCGACCATCCTGCTTGGCACGGTAGAGCGCGGTGTCCGCATGCGACATCACCTCCTCGGCGCCCTCGGCGTCCTGCGGGAAGACCGCGATGCCGATGCTGGCCGAGATCGTCGGGCCGCCCGGCATCGCCTCGTTGGCGCGCCCGAACGCATCGTGAATGGCTTCGGCGACGCGTCCGGCGCCGGCCCGGTCGGTGTCGGCGAGCAACACGGCAAATTCGTCCCCGCCCAGCCGCGCCACGCAGCCGCGGTCAAACACCGCCTGCTCCAATGCTGCACCAACCCGCTGCAGCAGCGTGTCCCCGGCGGGATGGCCGAACAGATCGTTGACCTCCTTGAAGCGGTCGAGGTCGAGGCAGAGCACGGCAAAGCTGGTGCCCTCGCGCCTTGAGCGTGCGATCTCGTCGTCCAGCGTCCGGTTGAAGCTGGCGCGGTTGGTGAGGCCGGTGAGCGCGTCGTGATGGGCGAGGAACCGGATGTGCTCCTCGGCCGACTTGCGGGCCGTCAGGTCGCGAATGGCCACCGCCATGTGCGGCTTGCCGGCGAAATCCACCCGACGCCCAATCGCCTCTACCGGTAGTCGGGCCTTGGCCTCGGTGGCGAGCTCGAGTTCCATCGCCCTGTTCGGATACTTCGTCAGATCGGCCACGCCTGCCGAACCGAGAAAACTGCCCAGGCTGCGTCCGGGGACCTGCGCTTCGCTCAGCCCCACCATCTGCAGGAAGCTGGCATTGGCCGTGACGATGACATCGCCATTGCAGACGAGGAGGCCCTCGACGGCGGCGTCGGCGAGGCCGCGCATCCGCACCGCCTCCTGCTGCGCCCGGGCCCGTTCGCGCATGTCGAGATAGATGCCGCCCAGCGCAAACAGCAGGATCAGGATGGAGACCACGGCCACCACCAGCGACATCCAGACCGGCGTGGCGTCGCCGAGCGAAACCACCGGGTAGCAGTTGACGAGGTCGGCGGCGCCCATGGCCGTGAAGTGCATGGTGACGATCGCCAGCGTCAGCAGCCCCGCGCCCTGGAAGCGCGAGCGCAGCCACGTCCGCCGCGTGCCGGCCCAAACCGCGAGGGCGCCAATGCTCATGCCGAGGAGGATCGAAACCGACACCAGCTCGGGTGCCCAGGCGATTTCGCCGCCCAGCATCAGCGCCGCCATGCCCACATAGTGCATGGTCGAGATGCCGAGCCCCACCACGGCGCCGCCCAGCAGTGCGTCGGTGCTGCGGCGCGCCAGCGTCACGTACCACAGCCCGGCGCCCACGATGGCGACGGCGATGGCCAGCGACACCAGCGTCAGCGGAATGTCATAGCCCGTCGGCATGCCCGCATCGAACGACAGCATGGCGACGAAATGTGTCGCCCAGATGCCGAAACCCACGGACACCGCGGCGATGATCAGCCACGCCGCCCGCATCGGACCATCGGTGCGGCGCGCATGGTGCAGCAGGCTCATGCCGGCAAATGACGACAGCGCACAGACGATCGCGGCGAGAGTGACGAGCCGCAGGTCGTGGTGGTCGAACAGGGTGGAAAGGACGGTCTGCAAACGAACCCCCGGAAAGAAGATATCGCTCCATCTCCATCCCGCGAGCGGTGAAGGGAGAGTTGATTTTGCTCAAAAACCCCGTCTCAGCCTTGCTCTGGAGTCAACGAGCGGTAAACGCCGCCCTTCCAGTTGCGACCGATAGGGCAGGCGTCCTGCTGATCTTGCGCGGCCGGGTGCGGTAGACGGGGTTTTCGGTGAACCCGCACGCCACCTGCGGCGTTCAGCTGTCAGGAACAGCATTGGGAGGGACCAGGTGGGTATCAACCGCACCCTGGAATCGCAGGATACCCGCAGCAACGACGACACCGACCAGGTGATCATCGCCACCCCGCTGAGCCAGGCCGAGATCGACGAGCTGCTCTATTCCGACGAGTTTCCGCGCGAGGAGCGTCTGGCCCGCCTGCGCTACTATCGCGACGAGCTCAGCGAGCGCGAGGCCTCCGATTTCGGTTTCGACGACCCCCGCGCTTTGCTCGGCCTTGTCGAAGAGGCCATCGGTCATCTGGAGGATGGCTTCGGCGAGTCGATGGACCCCGCCTCGGTCGACCATAACCCCGAAGACCACCGCGAGACGTTGGCCCCCGATTCCGACGAGCTCGAAGCCATCGAGGCCGAGGACGAAGCCTCGATCGAAGAGGATCTCGGCAAGGTGCTTGACGGAAAGGAATGGGACGAGGGCGACGGCTTCGACCCCGACCGCGGCGTGCACTAGGCGGGCGCATGTGCCACGCCCTCGTGGTTCGACAAACTCACCATGAGGGCTCTGCTCTCAGTAGACCTCATCCTGAGCTTGTCGAAGGACGAGGTCGTGCCCTCAGATTTCCGTCCGTGCCCGCAGCGCCTGGCTCAGGGTCCCCTCATCGAGATAGTCGAGCTCGCCGCCCACCGGCACGCCATGCGCCAGCCGAGTGACCTTCACCCCCGTGCCTTGCAGCCGGTCGGTGATGTAGTGCGCCGTGGTCTGCCCCTCGACCGTGGCGTTGACCGCCAGCACGATTTCCGAGAAGTCCCCGGCCCGCCGGATCAGCGGCTCGATCGAGAGATCGTCCGGTCCCACTCCGTCCAGCGGCGACAGCACGCCGCCCAGCACGTGGTACTTCACCTGCCCGACCCCGGCCCGCTCCAGCGCCCAGAGATCGGCCACGTCCTCGACGACGATCAGCAGGCCGGACTCGCTCCGCCGCGGATCGGCGCAGATGCCGCAGGGCGAGCGCGTGTCGACATTGCCGCAGACCTCGCAGACGGTCACCGCTGCCACGGCGCGGTCGAGCGCCGCCGAAAGCGGCACCATCAGGCCTTCCTTCTTCTTGATGAGGTGCAGCACCGCCCGCCGCGCCGACCGCGGCCCCAACCCCGGCAGCCGCGCCATAAGCTGGATCAGTTGCTCAATCTCTGGTCCGCCGTTGGCCACTGCTCGGATCTCTCAGTTTCTTCCTTCTCCCCTAGAGGGAGAAGGTGGATCGCGCGTCAGCGCGAGACGGATGAGGGGGTTGTTTCTCGACTAGCGCAGATGTGGAGAATACCCCTCATCCGCCCTTCGGGCACCTCTCCCTCGAGGGGAGAAGGAAGAGGGAGCTCCCCTAGAACGGCAGCTTCATCCCCGGCGGTATCGGCAACCCCGCCGTGACCTCCTGCATCCGGCGCGCGACTTCGGCTTCCGCCTTCGCCTTGGCGTCGGCATGCGCCGCGATCAGCAGGTCCTCGAGCACCTCGACATCGTCGTCGCGGAACAGCGA
>DATCRS010000542.1:0-4609 GCA_036568845.1 Devosia sp.
CTCGATATTGTCCTTGGGCATCGACTGCGCCCGGGCGTTCTGCACCGCGAGGCGTAGCCGGGCATTGAACGCCGGATCGGGCACGCCGAGCTTGGCGGCGACGGTGATTTCGCGGGCAAGCTTGGAAAAGACTTTCGATCGCGCCGCATCGCTCTTGCCCTTGCGATGCATGATGTTCTTGGCATGCGAATGGCCGGCCATGCGGTCACTCCCTGAAGACTAAAGATAGGATGTGACGCGCTTATACGGGCGGCCAACCCGAAAATAAAGCGCCCGGCGATCCGGGCACCACAACTGCCCGCTCACGCCTCGAGCAGTCGTTTGAGGTTGCGCCCCTCTTCAACCATGTGGACGTCCACTACGTCGAATTCGCGCTTGTTGAGCCGCCGGCCGATCGGTCCGATGCCATGCAGATGCAGTTCCGCGCGGAACAGGCAGCCACCATTGCGCGGTTCGAACCCGAAACTCAGCCGCGGAAGGAAAAAACGCATCAGCGGATTGACCATGGTGAAGGCGAAATAGCGGTCAGGCACCACTTGGGTAATCCGTACCTCCTTGCGCAGGGTGTTGCCGCCAATGACCTCCTCGAACCAGAAGACGTTGCCCACCGCGATGCCGCGCCCCTTGCGCCACTCGAAGCGGCGGTGATCCGGGTGCCAGCGCACATAATTCGCCTCCATGGCTTCGAAGAAGCCGAACGCCGCCGCAGGTGAGGCCTCGACCGCAATCTCGTCCTCGAAGTGGAAGTCGTAGAAGGAATCGATCCTGAGCATGCCTAGAACCCCGGCTCCGCCTGGGCCAGCGTGCCGCCGATGCGGACCGGGAACATCCGGGTGGTGAGCCCGGTCCGCGGATCGGTCTCGATGGCGACGCCGCAGAGCGTCGCCTCGCCTTCTGCCGGCGTGAATCGGCCGTTGGCGATGCCGGTCAGGAAACGGTTAAGGGGCTCCTCCGGGTCGACGCCGATGATGGAGTCGAAATCGCCGCACATGCCGGCGTCGGCCATCAGCGCCGTGCCGCCTTTGAGGATGCTGTGATCGGCGGTGGGGATGTGCGTATGCGTTCCGACCACGAGGCTCGCCCGGCCGTCGAGAAAAAATCCCATGCCCTGGATTTCGGACGTCGCCTCGGTGTGGAAGTCCACGATCACCGCATCCGCCTGCTCCCCGAGCGGGCAGGCAGCGATCGCCGCCTCCACCGCGCGAAACGGATCGTCGATGGGGTCCATGAACACCCGGCCCAGGGCGTTGATCACCAGCACGCGGTGTCCGTTGCGGCCTTCGAGCAGATTGGCGCCGCGACCCGGCGTGCCCTCTGGCATGTTGATGGGCCGAAGCAAGGTTGGCTCACGCGCAATATAGGAGAGCGTGTCGCGCTGGTCGAAGGCGTGATCGCCGAGAGTCACCACATCGGCACCGGCGGCTTTGAGGTCGTTGAAGTGCCCTTCGGTCAGACCCCGGCCATGACTTGCGTTCTCGCCATTGATGATGACGAAGTCGAGGCCGTAGCGCTCGATCAGGCCCGGCAGCCGTTCGGTCACAGCCTCGCGCCCAGAGCGACCGACGACATCACCCAGGAAGAGGAGCCTCATGCGGCCTCGGCCCTGGCGAAGTGCCGCACGCCCTCTTCCGTAACGACGACATCGAGCGGCACGTCATGCGCCCGGTGCGGGATATAGTCGAACTCCTGCATGGCGAAGGCGAAGCCGACCAGCTTTGGCCGCTTGGCGAGTCGCGCCAGCGTGCGGTCGTAATAGCCGCCGCCATAGCCGAGCCGCGTGCCATGCTTGTCGAAACCGAGCAGCGGTACGAGGATGACGTCAGGATCGACGACCAGCGCGAATTCGTCGGGCGCCAACGTGCCGAAACCGGAGGGATAAAGCGCCGTACCCGGCTCCCAGCGTCGCAGTTCCAGCGGCTGGCCATCGCCGATGACCACGGGGAGGCAGACCGGTTGACCATCGTCCACCAACCGGGTGAGGACGGGCTTGATATCGAGTTCGTCACGGATCGGCCAATAGGCCGCAACCATATCGGCGCGGTTGAGGCTGATCTCCCGGGAGAAGTGGTCGGCCGCCGCCTTCGACGCCTCTGCACGCACGTTTGAGAGGATCGCCGCGCGCTGTGCGTGGGCCTTGCTGCGCAGGGCGGCCTTGGCCCCTTCGATGTCGGCGTCGGTCATGGCCACCCGATGGTAGGTTCAGGTGCCGCCCTGGCCGTGGGATGCTCGATCCCGGGAACCTACACAAGTAGGTGGGCGCCGTGTGTCCGAACCCACGGGTCCGGTCAGGGACAGCTCCCTTAAGGATCGATAAGGCCCCGGGGAATTAAAGATCCAACACGCGCCGGGCAGCGACACGAATATAGGGAGGATGCGCGTGCGGTGCAACGCAGCCTCACAAATGTCCGGTGATATCCCGCCGGACGTGGAGCACACGCCGGACTAGGATATCCTCATCGACCAGTTCAAAGACAATGTAGTGAGAGCGGAAGGGATAGAGCCGGGGTGACCCCGGCAGTTCCGATCGCTCTGGCACGATCCGCGGCGATGCAGCCAAGAGATCGAAGGCCGCGAAAAGATCATCGACGTACTCCTCGGCGCTCCTTCGGCCGAAGGTCAGCGTTCCGTAGATTTCAATCTCGGCGATGTCTTCATCGGCGCGATCTGTCGTCCGCCAGGCCATTCCGCTTCATTGCCTCATCCGCCCTTCTATGGGCGTACTCTCGCAGTTCTTCAGGCGTTCGACTACTCACTCTGCTGTCTAGACCCAACTGAATCTCAGCGCGTAGCTCTTCTAGTGCCGCATCCTTGTCCTGGCGCTCGCGAATAACGTCACGCATGACATCACTGGCGTTAGCATACCTGCCGCGTGCGACCTGCTGCTCCACCCATTCCTTCATCTTGTCGGGAAGCGAGATGTTCATCGTGGCCATCGGAAATCTCCTTTGGCCGAACTATAGCAAAGATTGGCAAACTTTGCCAATCAGCTCCCGGCTGCACCTGTCTCGTCGATGGCTGTGGCAACTGCCTCGATCTTGCGGGCGGCTTCGTTGAGCCGCTTGGCAAAGCTGCGCTCGAGCGCCTCCGCCTCCCGGGTAACCCCTTCGCCCGCCTCGGTGAGCCGGGCGACATCCTCCTTCAAGAGCTCGATGCGCCGCTCGGCGTCGGCAAGCTCGTCGAGCACGGCGATGCCGGCCATCACCGTCAGCCGGTTGTCGCCGATCTCCCCGAACGTGCCCTTGAAGGCATCGATGTGCTTGTTGAAGCGGTCGGCCAGGCCGAGCAGGTGCGCCTCCTGCCCCTCTTCGCAGGCCATGCGGTACTTGCGGCCGTTGATCTCGACATTGACCTCGGGCATCCCATCCGGTCCTATTTTGCCAGCACTTCGCGCACGGATTCCATGGCGATGACCAATCGCCGGGCGACCTCGCCCGCGCTGTCGTCGAGCCGCTTGGCCTTGGCTGCCGCCTTGTCGAGCTCGGCCGCGAAGCGGTTGCGCTCGCCCATCAGCCGCGCCGTATCCGCCTCGATGCGGCTATGCGCGCGCATCCGGCCATTGAGACTGCGCACGCTGGCATCAAGCCGCGCAAGGGCCCGGTCAAGGCGCGTCGCGGCGGCCTCAAAACTCTCTTCGGAACTAGTGTCGGCCACGCCCCGCCCGCCTTGGTCTCTTCGATTCCGCCCTGCCCCACTATAACCCGCACCAGTGGCCGGGACGCAATGGCCGCGACATTGACACGTCAACTGAACCTGTTAAGCCTCTCAGCCGCCCGGAAGAGAGGGGTTTTCCGGGCTTGCCTCACTCCCAGAAAAGAGCGGTTTGATGACGAATTCTGCGACTGCCAACGAAATGGCCAATGCCATCCGGTCCCTGTCGATGGATGCCGTCGAAAAGGCCAATTCGGGGCATCCCGGCCTGCCGATGGGCTGCGCAGATATTGCCACCGTGCTGTTCACCAAGGTGATGAAGTTCGACCCCAGGGACCCCTGGTGGCCGGATCGCGACCGCTTCGTCCTCTCCGCCGGCCACGGCTCGATGCTGCTCTACTCCTCGCTCTACCTGCTCGGGTACGAGGACATGACCATCGACGAGATCAAGAACTTCCGGCAGCTCAATTCCAAGACTGCCGGCCATCCTGAATATCACTTCGCCGCCGGCATCGAGACCACCACCGGTCCGCTCGGCCAGGGCCTCGCCAACTCGGTCGGCATGGCCATTGCCGAGGCCAAGCTCGCCGCAGAGTTCGGTTCCGATCTCGTCGATCACTATACCTGGGTGCTGGCCGGTGACGGTTGCCTGATGGAGGGTGTCAGCCAGGAGGCGATCTCGCTTGCCGGACACCTGAAGCTCAACAAGCTCGTCGTCATCTGGGACAACAACAACATCACCATTGACGGTGCCGTCTCGAACGCCGACTCCACGGACCAGATCGCGCGCTTTCAGGCCTGTGGCTGGAATACGATCGAGATCGACGGGCACGACCAGGCCCAAGTCGAGCGCGCCCTCGCCGACGCCAAGAAATCGACGGACAAGCCGACCCTGATCGCCGCCAAGACCACCATCGGCTACGGTGCCCCCAAGAAGGCCGGCAGCCACGCTGTGCACGGC
>DATCRS010000543.1:0-2719 GCA_036568845.1 Devosia sp.
ACGCTCGGCGAGGTGAAGACGTCGCCCGCCACGGCCGCGGTCAGCATGCCGGAGCCGATGTAGCCGGCATGCGCGGGCTCGTGCCCGCTGCCGCCTCCGGAGATGACCGCGACGGTGCGGTGCGACGAGGTTCCCGCCGCCGAGCGGACGATGACATTCTCGTCGGCGAGCAGGGCCAGCGCGGGGTGCGCGTCGACCACCCCCTCGAGCATTTCCCGGACGACAAAGCGGGGATCGTTGATCAGCTTCTTCATCACACTGGCCTTTCCTTGAGGTTCAGGCACCCCAGCGGAGCGCGGCGGTGTGCACCGGCGCGTCCCACAGGCGGAGCATTTCATCGTCGAGCAGGCTGAGGGTGATCGAACACCCCGCCATGTCGAGTGACGTCACATAGGACCCCACCAGCGACCGGGCGACCGTGACCCCGAGTCCCTCGAACACGCGGCGGGCGCTGTTGTACATGAGATAGAGCTCCATCGTCGGGGTCCCCCCGAAGCCGTTGACGAAGAGCAGCGCGCGCTTGCCCGCGATGTCCCCGAGATCGGCTGCAATGGCCCCACACATTTCTTCGGCGAGGTCGTCGGCGCTGCGCAAGGTGTCGCGGCGGCGGCCCGGCTCGCCATGGATGCCGACGCCGAACTCCATCTCGCCTTCGCCGATGCTGAAGGTCGGCACGCCCGCTGCGGGGACCGTGCACGAGGTGAGCGCCACGCCGATCGAGCGCGTCGCGGCGTTGACGGCGTCGCCCAGGGTCTTGAGGGCTTGGAGCGCGGCTCCCTCCTCCGCCGCCGCGCCAACGATCTTCTCGACCACGAGCGTACCGGCGACACCCCGGCGGCCGGTGGCGCCGCGATGGTCCTCGACCGCAACATCGTCATTGACCAGCACGCGTTCGATCCGGGACGCCGACATCTCGGCGCCCATCTCGAAATTCATCACATCGCCCTCATAGTTCTTGACGATGAAGAGTACGCCGCTCCCGGTATCGACAGCCGCGGCCGCGGCCATCATCTGGTCGGGGGTGGGGGAGGTGAACACCTGGCCCGGGCAAGCGGCGTCCAGCATGCCGCGGCCGACGAAGCCGGCATGCAGCGGCTCGTGACCGGAGCCGCCACCGGACACCAGCGCAACCTTGCGCGGATTGAGCTCGCGCCGCCGCACGAACTGCCGGCCGGCGCCGAGCGCGACGATGTTCTGGTGTGCCGCGGCGAAGCCGTCGAGGCTCTCCTCGAGGATCGTCGCCGGGCTGTTGATGAACTTCTTAATCGTCGCCTCCCCGCTCCCCGACGAGCCCGGCCATCTTCTGCACGAACTCGATCACCGCCTTGTCGAAGGCGGCATTGCGCTTGTCGTCGCCGAAATCGGGCACCAGCAGGTTGAGGTGCCGGGCGTTGCGCGACTCGCCGAGCTCGAACCGCTTGGGATGCGCCAGCCGGTAGGCCGCCATGAAGGCATCGCGAACTTCCGGCGTGAAGTGGCACACGGCCAGCACGGTCGCGAGATGCCGGTGCGGAATAGGGGTCGGATAGGTGGGGCTCGTCATCTGGGTGACGAAGCTGCGGTTCTTGCCGAGCGCATCGGCCAGCCGCTGCCGCGTGCCCGAGGGGCGCTGGTTCAGCACGTCCTGGAGGATGCGCTTGTAGGCGACGATGGCCTCTTCCGGCTGGATCTGTGCCTTGGCTGGCTTGCTCATGATCGGGTGCCCACCGTGGTCCGGGATATCGCGAGCTTTGCAAGCGGCAGCTGGGCTGGCGCCACCGACACACTGCGCAGCCCGGTCGCCAGCAGCGCAGGCAGGGCTGCCGGATCGGAACCGGCATCGCCGCAGAGGCTCACCGGAATGCCCTGTTCTGCGCCGAAGCGGACGACGGTTTCGATAAGCGACAACACCGCGGGGTGCCGCGCATCGGCGAGGCCCGCGACGCTGCCATTGTCGCGGCCGGCGGCGAGGACGTATTGCGTCAGGTCGTTCGAACCGATCGAAAAGAATGCCGCATCGGAAAGAAGCTGCGGCGCGATCGCCACGGCAGGGACTTCGACCATGATGCCGAGCCGAGGCATGGCGAAACGAATGCCGCGTGCCTCGAGAGCCTGCGCTTCCTCGAGGAACAACGCCCTGGCGGCTTCATATTCGGCGGCCACACTCACCATCGGGAACATGACGCTGACGGGGCCCTGCGCCGCTACGCGAAGGAGCGCCCGGATCTGCACGCGGAAGACTTCGGGCCGGGCAAGGGCCAGCCGGATGCCGCGGAGGCCAAGGAAGGGGTTCGTCTCCTCGAGGGTGAAACCAGGAACCGGCTTGTCGCCGCCGGCATCGACCGTGCGGATGACCACCGGACGGCCAGCGGCCCATTCGACCACCCGCCGGTACGCCGCCAGTTGGGTTTCCTCCTCGGGCAAGCCACTGCCGTAGAGGAACTCGGTCCGCATCAGGCCGACGCCGTCGCAGCTGCGCACGTCGATGCCGGCGAGCTCGTCGGGATCGGCGACGTTCACCGAGACGGCAACATCGACGCTATCCGCCGAGCGCGCCGGGGCAAGCGCGACGGCGGCAGCGCGCTGCTTCTCGTCGGCGCCCGCCGCGGCGCGGCGGCGGAACAAGGCGCGCGCCTCGTCATTGGGATCGATGACGACGCTGCCTTCCTCGGCATCGATGAGCGCCGTCTTGCCTTTGCCCAGCGGCAAGCCCTCGAGCCCCACGAGCATGGGGACGCCA
>DATCRS010000544.1:0-2052 GCA_036568845.1 Devosia sp.
CGACCACGCTCCACATCACCGGTTTGGAACCGCGATAGAGTGTGCCGTTGGCGGCGAACTTCATCAGCTCGCGCGCGATCTGGGCTTCGGCCGGATAATTCATGGTGGCGTAGGGATGAGCCCAGTCGCCGATCACCCCTAGCCGCTTGAACTCCTCGCGCTGCACGTTGAGCCAGTGCGTGGCGTAGGCGCGGCACTCTTTCCGGAAATCGATCATCGCGGCGCTGTCGCGGAAGTCGGGCTTCTGCTTGCCCTTCTTGCGATAGTTCTCTTCCTCGACCTTCCATTCGATTGGCAGGCCATGGCAGTCCCAGCCGGGCACATAGTTGGAATCGAAGCCGAGCATCTGCTGGCTCTTGGTGACGAGATCCTTGAGGATCTTGTTCAGCGCCGTGCCGATGTGGATGTTGCCGTTGGCGTAGGGCGGGCCGTCGTGCAGCACGAACTTGTCGCGGCCCTTCGCGGTCTCCCGCAGCTTCTCGTAGAGGCCGATCTCGTTCCAGCGCTTGAGGATCTCCGGCTCGCGTTGCGGCAGGCCGGCGCGCATCGGGAATTCGGTCTGCGGCAGGAACAGGGTTTTCGAATAGTCTTTGGCTTCAGACTTTGGGGACTTTTGCGGCTTTTCGGACATGAGGCTGACTGGCTCGGAAATGGCGCGGGAACGGATGGCGATGCGGAATCGCGGGGTGAGACGACAAAATCCCGGTCTTGCGCCGAGCCCCAGAGGCTCAGGCGGAAGCCGGGCTGCTAATCCCTATGATGCGCCGCGCAAACATGGGCTCTCCATAGCAGCCGAGCGGGGGAAGCGCAAAGGTCCGGCGGGCGGGGCTTGGACCCCTAGTCGATGGTCCCGAGCCGGGGAAACGCGTCCGGGGCAGCCGCCAGCATGGCCCGGGCCCGGGCGGAATCGTCGTCCATCTGGCGGATCAGGGCGTCGACATCGCCAAATTTCAGCTCCTCGCGGATGAAGCCGACAAAAGCGCAGTCCAGCTCCTGCCCGTAAAGGTCGCCCTTGAAGTCGAACAGGAAGATTTCCAGCAGCGGCGCGCCATTATCAAAGGTCGGGCGGCGGCCGAAGCTCGCTACCCCGTTCAGCCGCTCGGTGCCGCGGCCGACCCGCACCGCATAGATGCCGTGCTTCAGCCCACAATTGGCATCGAGCCGGATATTGGCGGTGGGATAGCCGAGGTCGCGTCCGCGTTTCTCGCCATGGATGACCTCGCCGGTGATGAACCAGGGCGCGCCCAGCATGGTCGTGGCCTCGTCGATCAGCCCCTCCGCGAGCGCGATCCGGATAGCGCTGGAAGAGACCGGTCGCTCGTCGATATCGACATGCGGCTGCACGTCGACCTCGATGCCGAGGCGCGGGGCCTCGTTCACCAACAGGCTTGGCGAGCCGACCCGGCCCTTGCCGAAATGGAAGTCGTAACCGACCGCAATGCCGCTGACGCCAAGGCGCCCGATCAGCTCATGGTGAATGAAATCTTGCGCTGTGGTGCCGGCTCTTGCCTTGTCGAAAGTCATGACGACGGCGCCGGCGAGGCCGGTCCCGGCCAGCAGCCGCAGCTTGGCCCGTTCGTCCGTCAGACGGAATTGCGGGGTGTTGGGGCTGAAAAACCGGCGCGGATGCGGCTCGAAGGTCAGTGCCAGCGCAGGTCGGCCATGCGCTCGGCCCATCTCCAGGGCTGCCGCAATGACGGCCCGGTGGCCGAGATGGACCCCGTCAAAATTGCCCATGGCGACCACCGCACCCCTTGGGATGGCAGAATCCGGCGTGTTATCGCGGATAACGGTAAATTGCGGGGCCATCAGGGGAATTCTCGAGCCGGCGGGACCGGCCGGGACCGTGGCGTGACCCGGCCGATGAAGTCAAGCGGGAGGCGGCCGTCGCAGGGGCGTACATTTCGGTCGGTCGCGGAGCACCCCAGTTAACGCGCTGTTTAACGCCTTGGTGCTAGTGCTTGGGAGGTGGAACTGAGGGGCTCAGGCCTGTCGGGTCCGTTTTTGAATATTCCTGGGTATGCGTTGGGGGAGTCGAGATGGCGGTTGATT
>DATCRS010000545.1:0-2219 GCA_036568845.1 Devosia sp.
GTCCGAGGATGACGGTGGTTGGGGTGGGTGTGGTGCACCAGCCGATGCGGCAGGCGTGCCAGCCCCTCGCTACCGCGAGAACGCCGCGGCGCGGAGGTCGTGGAGGCTTTCGAGCACCGCAGCACAAAGGCCGCGGATCTCGTCCGAGGGTGAGAGCAGGTCGGGGACCATGATGGTCTGCATCCCCGCCGCATGGGCCGCCCGCACCCCGGCATGGGAATCCTCGACCGCGAGGCAGCTTTCCGGCGCAATCCGCAACCGCTTCGCCGCAGTGAGGTAAGGCTCCGGATGGGGCTTGGGGTTGGTGACATCGTCGCGGGTGACGATGGTCTCGAACTTGTCGAGCAGCCCCGCTGTGCCCAGATGGCCGATCGCATGGGGCGAACGCGACGAGGTCGCCACTGCCGCCGGGATCCCGCGCTCCCGGAGCTCGTGGAGGATTTCGGTGACGCCGGCCTTCACCGGCACCGCCTGGGCCATGCGCCGCTTCATCAGCTTGCGGCACTCGGCGTCGAAAATGGCATAGGGGAAGGCAACGCCGTAGGATTCGACCAGGAGCTGGTTGGTGGCCTCGTGGCTCGAACCCACCATGGCGAGGTGGATGGCCTCGGTCATCTCGAAGCCGAGTGTCGCGCTCACGTCGTAGACGATCTCGCGGAACACGGTCTCGGTGTCGAGCAAGGTACCGTCCATGTCGAAGACCACGGCTTCGAATGGGGCACAGCGGAAAGCGTCGAGGGGTTTCATCCGCGGGATATAGGGAGATTCCGGCCGCTTCGCCAGCCGGAATCCCGCAGGTCTCTTATTCCGAAATCGTGAACGGCATCGAGATGGTGGCCGTCTCGTCCGAAGCGATGTCGTGGGCGAGATATTCGAGCACGTAGTCGCCCGCCGGTGCCTCGTTGAGGGTGAGCGTCAGGCTCACCAGGAACTCGCGGTTCTGCGCGTTGCTGGTCAATTCGAAGGTCGCGAACTGGTCCTTGCCGGCAACGATCTCGCCGTCCTTGGTCTTCACCACGAGGTCGAAGTTGAAGCCGAACCCGAAGGTACCGTCGGCATTGGTGCGGTAGCCATAGCCCACCGGCTCGGCATAGACGACGATCTGCTCGCCCGGCGCGAAGGTGGAACCGTCCTTGGGCGTATAGACGCCATAGGCCTCGATGCCGGTGGCAAAGAGCGTCTTGCGGAAGGTGAGCGGCAGGGCATCCCAGGCGGCCGCCACCTGCTGTTCCGCGGCAACGAGGGCATCGAGGGTCTGGGCCGAAGCCGGTGCCGCGCCGAACACGGCAAGGGCGGCAAAAGCGAGGGGCGCAAGGCGCATGGGGTCAACTCCGGTACAAATGCGGCGTTGTCTTAGGGCGCGCAGGGCGAGGAAGCAATCGTTTACCATAAGGCCCTAGACTGATGCTGCCGCCGATCCAGGAGGGATGAACGTTGGAGTGGCTGGTCCTCATCGCGATTCTCGCGCTGCCGCTGATCCGCTTCGTGCTGCTGCCGGCACGGGTGGTCGGCTCCATCCGGCGGCTGCCGATCGGACAGCTGGCCATTATCGGCGCCGTGCTGATCGCCGGCTGGTTCGTGCTCAGCGCCGTCACCAACCCCAAGGAATCCACGGGCCGCTACATGCGCGGCGACGCCGAGATGCGAAAGCTGCTCGAATAGCGGAACTCCGGCCCGGCGCCCGGGTTGCTCCCTCGGACAACGAGAGGAGCAGTCTCATGCCGCACAAGCGTTCCGACCCGCTGGACGATACCGAGCACGGTCCCGTCCCCAACTTCCAGCCCAATCCGGTGGCGCCCGACCCCGGCCGCGAGCCGATCCCCAATCCGCGGAAGCCCGGCGACAGCGTCGTTGTGCCACCCGCGCGCGATCCCTTCCCCGAGCCCTCGCCTGAACCCGACCGCAGGCCGATGTAAGATTGCTGACAGGGCCTGTCAGGAGGCCCGCGGCAAGGTCTCTCCAGCAACAAGGAGAGACCAATGACCACCACCATCGCCAGCTGTCACTGCGGCGGCACTCGGATCGAGCTGCCCGAGGCGCCGGTCCACGCGACGCAGTGCACCTGCACCTATTGCACCAAGTCGGGCGGTATCTGGGCCTATTACGACGTCGGCGGCCCGCGCATTCTCTCCGATACGCATGGCGCCATCTACTCCCCCACCACGCCGTTGCACGAGCACCATTTCTGCGCCCGCTGCGGCTGCACCACCTACGGCACC
>DATCRS010000546.1:0-2990 GCA_036568845.1 Devosia sp.
GACTCGTCGGCATTGACCAGCAGCTGGCTCGGGCGGCCGTCACCGGCGCCTTCCTTGGGCATGAAGGTCCATTTGAGCGCGGTCGGGAAACCGGCGCCGCCGCGGCCACGCAGGCCCGAACCCTTGACCTCATTGACGATCCAATCGCGACCACGCTCGATGAAG
Source organism: Devosia sp. (assembly GCA_036568845.1). Lineage (GTDB taxonomy): Bacteria > Pseudomonadota > Alphaproteobacteria > Rhizobiales > Devosiaceae > Devosia_A. The sequence continues at coordinate 166 of DATCRS010000546.1, forward strand.
GTGGCCGTATCCTGCCAGGCACCGCGCTTCTTGGCGCCATCCAGCGTCCAGTCGTGGTGACCGTAGAGATTGGTGAAGATGCGATCCTGATCGGCGAGCATGGTGATTACTCGGTTCCCTTCTTGGTCCGCGGCTTGCCGGGCGCCGCACCGGCGTCCTTCTTGCCGGCCGGCGACTCCGCGCCGGTCGCATCTTCGCGCATCGCAGCATTAGGAGTGCCGTCCGCCTTGCGGGACACGTTCGCCTTCCCGCGCTCTGCCTCTGCCTTTGCCTGCGACACTTTCGGCGCGCGCTTCGGCTCCTTTATCGCTGGCGCGACTTCCTCGGGGACTTCACCTAGCTTGCGGCCCGGCATGTTCGGCTTTTCTGAAGGCGCCGCGGCAATCGTCGGTGGCGCCGGGGTCGGCGCGGGAGCCGCTGCGGGCGCGCCCGGGGCGGGAGCCGGCGGAGGCGGTGGTGGGAACGGCTTATAGGTGCGTTGGGTAGTCGGCGATTCGAGCAGCGTGGTCTGCCCACCTTCCGCCGCCGAGTTCAGTCGCTCGATCTGGGTTCCCGGTTTCACCGGCCGTCCGGCCTCGAGATCGTCAATGATCTCGCCCAGGCGTTCGGGCGTCAGGTCTTCGTAGGTGTCATGGAAGATCGCGACCATCGGCGCATTCACGCAGGCGCCGAGGCATTCGACCTCTTCCCAGCTCAGCGTGCCGGCGGCGTTGGTGGTGAACGGGTCGTGATGGATCTTGTGCTGGCAGACTTCGCGCAGCGCTTCGGCGCCGCGCAGCATGCACGGCGTCGTGCCGCAGACTTGCACATGCGCCTTGGTGCCGACCGGCCTGAGCTGGAACTGCGTGTAGAAGGTCGCAACCTCGAGCACCCGGATGTAGGCCATGTCGAGCATCTTGGCGACCGACTCGATGGCGGCGCGGGTGATCCAGCCATCCTGGTCTTGCGCGCGCATGAGCAGGGGGATCACGGCCGACTGCTGCCGGCCCGGCGGATACTCGCCGATCTTCTTGTTCGCCCAGGCGAGGTTCTCCGCCGAGAAAGCGAAGGTCGCCGGCTGGATGCTCTCATCTGCGAGACGGCGGACGGACATCAGCGATCAACCTCACCAAAGACGATATCGAGCGAGCCAAGGATGGCGGACACATCCGCCAGCATGTGGCCGCGGGTCATGAAATCCATGCCCGAAAGGTGCGCGAAGCCCGGCGCCTTGATCTTGCAGCGATAGGGCCGGTTGGTGCCGTCCGAGACCAGGTAGACTCCGAATTCGCCCTTGGGTGCTTCGACGGCGGCATAGACTTCGCCGGCCGGCACCTTGTAGCCCTCGGTATAGAGCTTGAAGTGATGGATCAGCGCTTCCATCGACTGCTTCATCTCGCCCCGCCTGGGCGGCACGACCTTGCCGTCAGTCGACGATACCGGTGTCTTGCCCTCAGGCGAATTCAGCAGCGCGATGCACTGCTTCATGATGCGGATCGACTGGCGCATCTCGTCCATGCGGACGAGGTAGCGATCGTAGCAGTCGCCATTCTTGCCGACCGGAATGTCGAATTCCATCCGGTCGTAGCAGTCATAGGGCTGCGCCTTGCGCAGGTCCCAGGCGGCGCCCGAGCCGCGAACCATGACGCCGGAGAAGCCCCACTTCCACGCCTCTTCGAGCGTCACGACCCCGATATCGGCGTTGCGCTGCATGTAGATGCGGTTGCCGGTGAGCAGGCCTTCGAGGTCGTCACAGACTTTGAGGAAAGGATCGCAGAAGGCCTCAATGTCGTCGATGAGGTCCTGCGGCAGGTCCTGGTGCACGCCACCGGGACGGACATAGGCCGCGTGCATGCGGCTGCCCGAAGCGCGCTCGTAGAACACCATGAGCTTTTCGCGCTCGTCAAAACCCCAGAGCGGCGGCGTCAGCGCACCCACGTCCATGGCCTGGGTGGTGGTGTTGAGAATGTGCGAGAGCAGCCGGCCGATCTCGGCATAGAGCACGCGGATCAGCTGGCCGCGGAACGGTACGGTGATGCCGAGCAGGCGCTCAACCGCCAGAGCAAAGGCATGCTCCTGGTTCATCGGCGCCACGTAGTCGAGGCGATCGAAGTACGGAACGGCCTGCAGGTAGGTCTTGGTTTCGATCAGCTTTTCGGTGCCGCGATGCAGGAGCCCGATATGGGGGTCCACGCGCTCGACGACTTCGCCGTCGAGTTCGAGCACAAGGCGAAGCACGCCGTGCGCTGCCGGGTGCTGCGGACCGAAGTTGATCGTGAAATTGCGGACGTCGGCTTCGGACATCAGTTCTTCGCCTTCTCGTCACCCGGGAGGACGTAGTCGGTTCCTTCCCATGGCGACAGGTAATCAAAGGTGCGGAATTCCTGCGCCAGCTTCACCGGCTCGTAGACGACGCGCTTGCGCTCTTCGTCGTAGCGGACCTCGACAAAGCCGGTGGTCGGGAAGTCCTTGCGCAGCGGATGGCCGTCAAAGCCATAGTCGGTAAGGATGCGGCGCAGGTCGGGATGGCCGGAGAACAGGATGCCGTACAGGTCGTAGGCCTCGCGCTCGTACCAGTCGGCGCCGGGAAAGGCGCCGGTGATCGAGGGAACGGGGGTGTCCTCGTCCGTCGAGAGCTTAACCCGGACCCGGATGTTCCGGGTAGGGCTCAGGAAGTGGTAGACGACGTCGAAGCGCTCGGCCCGCTCGGGATAGTCGACACCGCAGACGTCGACGATGGAGACGAAGCCGGCCTTGTCGCGCAGCGCCGTGACGACCTGGATGATCGAGTCGCGAGCGACGGTCAGAGTGAGCTCGCCAAAGGCGAACTTCACGTCTAGGACGGC
>DATCRS010000547.1:0-11643 GCA_036568845.1 Devosia sp.
ATCTATGTCTTCGGCTTTTCGCGGGGTGCCTATACGGCGAGGTCCTTTGTCGGGCTCCTCAGCACCTGCGGCATTCTCGACCGGCGGCACGCCCGCCGCGCCAACGAGGCGGTGGCGCTCTACAAGCGGCGGAACGCATCGGACGGCTACCGGTCGGAGGTGCTGCGCTGGCGGAGCGAGTGCTCGCCGCAGATCTGCGTTTCGGCCGAAGAGGACGCCTGGCGCGTCGAGAATGTCGCCGGCTACACGGCCGGGGCGAGCCCGCCGCTGAGGGTGAGGTATCTCGGCGTCTGGGACACGGTGGGGGCGCTCGGAATTCCACGCTACATCGTGATGGCCGATGCGCTGAACCGGATGCACCAGTTCCACGATGTCAGCCTCTCGCCGATGGTCGAGTTCGCAAGGCACGCGGTTGCCATCGACGAGCACAAGGTCGATTTCGAGCCGGCACTCTGGGAGAATCTCGACGAGTTGAACCGGCTGCGCGACGCTGATCCCGACCGGGTGGATGCGCCGTACCAGCAGATGTGGTTCCCGGGCCTGCATGGCTCGGTGGGTGGTGGTGGCGAACGGCGGGGGCTCTCCGACCAGGCGCTGGACTGGATCTGGGACGGCGCACGCTTTGCCGGCCTCGACCTCGATGCCTCGCCGGGTTCTCACCTCTACCGGCTGGCGCCGTCGCATAACGAGCAGCTCGCCAATGAGGCGCTGGGGTTCAGTCCCGTCGGTTTCTTCCTGGCACAGTTGCCCAAGGCGGACCGGACGCCCGGGCCGAAGCGGCTCAGCGAAGTGAGCCCGATTGCGCGGCGTCGCTGGCGGGAGCGCTCCGAAAACCTGCCGGAGACCCGGCCCTACCGGCCGGGAACCCTCGGTGCCATCGCGCAGGAGCTGGACGCGGTCGAGGAGGAGGATATCGCCGCGCTGGGTGATCCGGGAACCGAGTTCACCGTCTATATCGTCCGGTCCGGCGACACGCTCGAGAGTATTGCCAAACGGGTCTACGGCAGCGGCAAGCAGGCTTGGATTATCCTCGCCGCCAACCGCAACAAGCTCCTCGGCTTGCCGGGCGTCCATCCCGGCCAGGCGCTGCGCCTGCCGAAGGTGGGGAAGTAGGGGCGAGTACCGTCGCCCTTGCTTGGATATCGGGGCTCTTGTACCGCCCAATCCCCAACCCCGTCATCCTCGGACTTGATCCGAGGACCCATGCTGCCGCTTGCGCAAGGTGAGAAATGGGTCCTCGCGTCGAGCGCGAGGATGACGGCGCGTGGGGTGAGAGGGGTGGCCTGAGCGCGATCAGCGCCCCTACTGCACCACGACGATCTTGTACTTCTCGCCGGCCTGGACGGGGTCGCCGGGATAGAGGTTGTTGAGGATATAGAAGAGCTCGGTGCCGCGGGTGAGTGTGTTCATGCGGCGGGCGAGGGAGTCGGCCGTATCCATGTTGCCGGCGGTCACCGTGCGGACGACGAGACGGCGCACCAGCGCCAGGTCCTTGTCGGTGGTGTTGCGGAAGCTCTTCAGCGTCTCCTGCGCCGCCTTTTCGAAGGCCGGACTGGTGAACTTGGCCGCAAAGATGAAGCGGAACACCTGTCCGCCGAGCCGCGCCACCGCGACGCGGAAGTTCCACTGATCGGTGACGGCGACACCAGAGGCCATGTCGATGCCGTTATAGGTCTCGTGCTTGACCGTGCTCGGCTGCAGCCCGGCGATCCAGCCGGACTTGAGGTATTCGGTAAGCGCCATGGTTTCGGGCACAACGGCAGAATCGAACCGTACCGCCTCACCGTCGCCGGCAACGCCCACCACCGCGCCCTTGGAGGACTGCAGCGTATAGTTCGACGGCACCGTAAAGGTGAACTTCAGCGCCGGCTGGATATAGCGCTGGCCGACAATGGCGCCCTGGTTGGTGCTGTCGCCGAAAGCGAGGTTCTCGATGCCCGCCATGTAGCCGGCGCGGTCGGTCTCGCCAAGGCCCGGCGCGCCGAAGAACGAGCGGGCGTTCTCGATGGCCTTCTGGATGCGGTCGGGCGTCGAGGGGTGCGAAGAGAGGAAGTCGTCGCCCTGGTCGTCCGTCCCGGCCGAGAACTTGGCGAATCGGCTCATGGCACCGAGGAAGCGCGCGGCGGCATGCGGGTCGAACCCCGCCTTGCCGGCGATCTGGATCCCCTCCTTGTCCGCCGCCAGCTCCTGCTGCTGGCTGAAGGCGGCGAGCTGCATCTTGGCACGGTTGGAGGACTGGTCGGTTTCGACGTCGCCGCCGAAGACCCCGGTGACCACCTTGTCGACGATCTCGTTGGTACGGACCCGGTTGGTGCGGGCGCGCGCATGCTTCAGGACGACGTGCGCGATCTCGTGCGCCAGCACCGCGGCGAGTTCGCTCGTATCGGAGGCGAGCGCGAGTATGCCGCGGGTCACGTAGATGTAGCCCCCCGGCAGCGCAAAGGCGTTGACCTCGGAGGTGTCGAGGATGGTGACGGTGAAGCGCGTACTGGGCTGGTCGGCGGCGATCAGCAGCCGCCCGACGATGCGGGCAAGCATCACCTCGGCCTGCCGGTCCTGGTAGACGCCGCCATAGGACGCAACGATGCGCGGATGCTCGCGCGCGCCGATTACGTCCTCTTCCGGGTCACCCGAACTCTGCACCACCGGCGCATTCTGGCCCTGGGTGGTCTGGACCGCGACGTTGGGCCCGAAGCTGGTGCAGCCGGCAAGGGCGAGGAGCAGCGCCAAGGGCAGCGTTGCCCGGGTCTTCTCGATTGTGCGACGCAGGACGATCATCGCGCGGACAGAACCTCGATCTGCTCGGGATGGGTCACTTCGATGCGTGGACCATCCCGGTCGTCCACCCATCCCCTGATCCGCACCAGCGCCCCCTCGAGCATCAACGGATCGAACCCTGACTCGGCAAACAGGGCCTGGGCCCGGCTGTCGATCACGGCGGTAAAGTCTTCTTTCCAGTGGCGCCCGAAATTGAGGAACAGCCGACCACCGGCCTTTTCGGCCAGCAGCACGCGCCCTTCGACAAGCTCGTATTGACCCGCGCGCTCGAGCAGCGCGTCGGGCCGGTCCGCACGGCGCACGGTGTAGTAGGGATCGGCCCAGATGCCAAGTTTCATCGCACGCGCCTGCGTCTCGGCAGCCATGAGCTGGGCAAGGCAGGCGCGGTTGTCCGGGAAGGAATAGACCCGGGCAAGGCCGTCGGCGACCATCTGCTGCTGCACCCAGAGCGGGGGCTCGTCGACGACGAACATCTGGCCCAGCACACGGTCGTGCCGGTCGACGGTCTCGCCGCCATGCCGGACCTCGACCGCCTTGCCGAGAACCAGTGCCTCGAGCCGCGCCTTGGCTTCATCTGCCTTGGGCCAGGCGACAAAATCCTCGCGCCCGAGCGGCAGCTTGGGCGCCTGCATGCCGATGAGACGCACGACCAGGCCATTGTCGAGGAGGACGGTGTCGCCGTCGGTGACGCTCGTCACCGTGCCCTTGGGGCCGGGGCGCAGATCGTCGCATGCCGGGCTCGCACCGGCAAAGGCGAGGGTTACCGCGACCATCACAGGTCCGAGAGCATGTTTGATCGGCAAAGTGCGCCCCAACTCCGAGCGAACAGAGACTGCATGAAATTGCGGCGAAAATCATCCACTTGCGGCTGGCTTGTGGCGGATGTTGCAGCCGAGCAACGGCGGCTGCAACCCAAGTGGCCTCAGCGAGGTTCTGGATGAACCTTACTGCCATTACCGGAGATGATCTGTGCGCGACGCCACTTCCCCCAGCAACCGGCCCGTTGGACTTGCCCAATATGCCGAAGGTTCAGCCCCTGGCGGCGTACCGCTGATCCAGCTCAATGACGGCAACACCATCCCGCAGCTTGGCTTCGGCGTGTGGCAGGTGCCCAACGACGAGGTGGTCGCGGTGGTCGCCGAGGCGCTGCGCAGCGGCTATCGCATGATCGACACCGCCCAGGGCTATGACAATGAAGAAGGCGTCGGCCGCGCCATTCGCGAAAGCGAGGTCGACCGCGAGGACCTCTTCATCACCAGCAAGATTCGCACGAAGTCCATGGGTGCGGACACCCGCAAGGGCATCGAGGAGAGCCTTACGAAACTCGGCCTCGACTATCTCGACATGTTCCTCATCCACTGGCCGATCCCGGCCCACAACAACTATGTCGAGACGTGGAAGGCGTTCATCGAGGCCAAGGAAGAAGGGCTGATCCGGACCATTGGCGTCTCCAACTTCCTGCCCGAGCACCTGGGACGGATCATCGATGAGACGGGCGTGGCGCCTGCCGTCAACCAGATCGAGACGCACCCCTACTACCAGCAGCGCGACGTGCGGCAGTTCCACTTCGAGAACCGCATCCAGCTCGAGAGCTATTCGCCGCTCGGCCATGGCGAGGCACTGGAAGACCCGGTGATCACCGAGATCGGCCGCAAGTACAACAAGACGCCGGCCCAAGTGATCATCCGCTGGCACCTGCAGGAGGGGCTGATCGTGATCCCCAAATCCGTGCACGCCGAGCGCATCCGCGACAATCTCGAGGTCATCCATTTCGAGCTCGACGAGACCGATATGGAGCGGATCGCCAAGCTCGACAATCCGAGCTCGGGCAAGACCGGCAGCGACCCGGCGACCTTCAACGATCTCTACTGACGCGGCATGGAACGGCCCTCCGACCTGCTGGCGTCGCTCTACGCCCGCTTGGGCTGGCGCGACACGCTCACCGACGAGGAACGGCGGGCGCTGCTCGGCATCGCGGAGGCGACCAAGGTCTATCCCGCCGGGACCGACGTGGTGCGGGAAGGCGACCGGGTCACGCGCAGCACCCTGGTGGTGGATGGTTTTGCCACCCGCTACCGCATGATGCAGGACGGCGAGCGGCAGATCACCAACATCCACATAGCCGGCGACTTCGTCGACCTGCACAGCTTCCTGCTCAAGGTCATGGATCATAGCGTCGGTGCGCTGAGCGACTGCACCATGGTGACCTTCGCGCACGATGATCTGCGCGAAGTGACGAGCCAGTATCCACACCTCACCCGGCTGCTGTGGCTTTCAACCCTGCTCGACAGCGCCATCAACCGCGAATGGATCGTCAGCCTGGGCCGGCTCTCCGCCCTTCAGCGGCTGGCGCACCTCGTCTGCGAACTCTACGTCCGGCTCCAGGTCGTGGGTCGCGCCCGGGACAACAGCCTCACCGTGCCGATCACCCAGGTCGAGCTCGGGGACACGCTCGGCATCTCCTCGGTGCACGTCAATCGCGTGCTGCAGGAGATGCGCGAGCGGAACCTGGTCACCTGGAAGGGACCGCGCATCGATATCCTGGACTGGGATGCGCTGGCGGCCGCGGCCGAGTTCGATGTCCGCTATCTGCACCTCGAGAGGGAACCACGCTGACCGATGCCGCGCTATTTTTTCGATATTTTCGACAGCAACGGTCTCGCCCGCGACGAAGAGGGCATGGATTTCGGGACCATGGACGAGGCCGTGGCTGAAGCACGGCGCACGCTGGGCGGCCTGGTGAAGGACGCGCTCCTCGAGGGGGACGAGAGCCAGATCGAGATCCGCATCCGCGACGGTGCCGAAGGCCCGGTGATCCTCAGCGTCACTATGCGTTCCGTCCGGCCCGACGAGCACGCTGAGATGGACGGGTAGGCAGCGCGCTCGGCTTTTGCTATGTGGCGGGCGGAGGCCCCGTAGCTCAGCAGGATAGAGCACAGGATTCCTAATCCTGGGGTCGTGGGTTCGAATCCCGCCGGGGTCACCAGCCTCCAAGATCGCCGCCGAGCGGCAGTCGCCTCACCTTGACCTCGCCCGAATTGGAAGGTTAGTGCGCTTGCCCTGCCACGCGACAAAGGATGCGCGCATGACCCGGACCACTCCCGCCCGCCTCCTCGCCGTCGGTTTCGTGGCCGTGGCGCTCGCTGGATGTTCCGCGGCCGGCGGCGGAGCGTTGTCGGCGGGGCTGACGCAGCGCATGGACCAGCCGGGCGCCAATCTCAACCGGGCCGAGGCTCTGGGGATAGTCAATCACTATCGTGCGGCCAGCGGCGCCGGGCAGCTGACGGCGGAGGCCGGGCTCGATGCCACGGCGCAGCAGCTGGCGGCCGACTATGCCCGCAGCGGCACGGCGCCGAAGCGGCCGGACGGAGCCGTGGCGCTGCGCTCGAGCGCCGGCTATGCCAATTTCGCCGAGACCTTTTCGGGCTGGCGAAACTCGCCGGCCGATGCGGCAGCGCTGGCGGAGCGCACGGCGACCAAGGCCGGCGTCGGGGTCGCCTACGATCCGAACTCGACCTATGGCGTCTACTGGGTCCTGCTGCTTGACGACTGAAGCCGAAATCCTCGACGCGCGCGGGCTGAAGTGTCCGCTGCCGGTCTTGAAGATGGAAAAGCGGCTGGCGCAGCTGCCCGTCGGCGCCGGGCTCGTCGTGCTCGCCACCGACCCGATGGCAAAGGTGGACATCCCGCTCCACTGCCGGCAGAACGGGCATGAATGTGCCGTGTCGGCCGAGGGCGAAATGCTGCGGTTCGAGATCGTGAAGGGCTAGTTGCCCAGCGCCGCCGTCGCCATCGGCGCATAGTTGGGACGCGGGCGCGGCAGGGGCACGCCCTCGACGATGACGCCGAGATCGGTGGCCTCGTAGACGATGCCTTCGATCTTGTCGGTGAGGTAGCTCGGCTGGCCCTTGAGGCCCATGGGGAACGCCGCCTCACGGGCGGCGACATATTCCTTGGACTTCTTCCCGCAGATCAGCGGACGCATATCGGTGGGCTCGCCCGATTTGTTGCGCAGGTTGACGACGCTCTGGCCCGTTCCGGTAACGGCCCCGGAAAGGCCGCGGAGGAAGAGCTCGGCAGTCATCTCGTTGCGCTCCCGCGCCGACGAGCCACCCAGCACCACCGCCAGGAGCTGCCGGCCGCCGCGGCTCACCGTCGCGACGATGTTGAGTCCGGACGAGCAGATGTAGCCGGTCTTCATCCCGGTCGTGCCCTGGAAGTGTTCGAGGAGCCCGTTATTGGTCTCGAGGCTGGCCTTGCCGAGCTTCACCGCCTCGGTCTGGAACATGGGCAGGTATTGCGGGTAGTCGCGCCAGAGATAGAGCGTCAGCACTGCCAGATCGCGGGCCGACGTCACCTGCGCCGGATCGTGCAGCCCGTTGGGATTGGCAAAGTGGGTGGCACTGAGCCCCATGGCTCCGGCCATGGCGTTCATTTCGTCCACGAACTTGTCGGATGAGCCGGAGACCGCCTCGGCAATGGCGATGGCAATGTCGTTGGCCGACTTCACCACGAGGATGTAGAGCGCATCGCGGAGCGTGATCGACGAGCCCACCTTGAGGCCGGACTTGGCCGGCGCCTGGTTCCACGCCTTCTTGGAGATCTTGACCGTCGAGTCGAGGCTGATCCTCCCCTGCGCGATGGCCGCAAAGGTCACGTAGGCCGTCATCAGCTTGGTGAGCGAGGCCGGATGCCACGGCTGCCCGCCATCGTCGTTGTAGAGCACCTCGCCCGACTGCATGTCGACCAGCAGCATGGGATTGGCGGCCACGGGGCCGGCAACGAGACTCAGAACAAGAAGGGGAAGCGCCAGGAAACGCCGGATGAACTGCGCAGACAAAGCAACTCCGGTGACCGTATTTTCGTGTCGCCGCTTGTACCAGCGGCGAGCTGGGGGCTCAATAATGCCAGCGGCGGCTGACAGGATTTTGATGCCTGTCCTCTAGAGCAAATCGGGCAGATTCTTGGCGACGCGCCAGCGGTGCAACAGCGTGCGGCGGGGTTCGGGCAGGTTGTCGTCGAGCACCTCGACCGACCGCATGCCGTCGATGCGGAAGGTGCGGTAGTCTTGCCGCAGCGTGCAGAAGGCCATCAGCGCCTGGTGGTTCTCGAAATAGCCCAGTGCCACGGGATAGATCACCCGCTCGGTGACCTCGCCCTGCTTGTCGCGATAGCCGAGCCGGATCTGGCGCTCTTCGCGCATGGCGCGTCGGAGGTCCGCGAGCGGGTTCGCCAGCTGCAGGCCCCAGGGCGGGATGGCAAAGAGCCCCACCGATTCCATCTCGCCGCGCCGCTCCGGCGGCAGCACCGCGGCGATCTTCGAGCTGGCGTCGCGGGCGGTCCGGGCCATCTCGCGGTCCGGCCCCTGCATCAAGAGGCGCAGGCCCAGCACCAGCGCCTCGACCTCTTCGTCCGAGAACATCATGGGCGGCAGGAAATAGTCGGCGCGGAGCTGGAAACCGATGCCGGCTTCGCCGTCGATGGCCGCGCCCATGGACTTGAGCGTCTCGATGTCGCGATAGAGCGAACGCAGCGACACGCCCATCTCCTCGGCCAGAACCGCGCCGGCAACCGGGCGGCGACGGCGGCGCAGGGCCTGCATCAGCGCCAGGAGCCGTTCGGATCGCTTGCCCATCGGTTTGGTTGCCCTGCTGACAGTTTCGGGTGCCTCACGGGCCTAGTCTCACCCGCATCAGACATCAAGGAGAGACGAGATGACAACCATCGTAACCGTTCTGACCGAAGGCTTTGCCGACTGGGAGACGACGCTGCTCAACGCAGTAGCCCACGGCTACTATGGCCTCGATGTCGCCTATGCGACGCCGGACGGAAAGCCGGTGAAATCCGCCGGCGGCATGCGTGTGGCGGCCGATCTCGCGGTCGAGGACATCGAACTCGACAAGGTCGACGCGGTCGTCTTCTGCGGCGGCACCGCCTGGCAGTCGCCCGGGGCGCCGGACATTGCGAAACTCGCCAAGGCGGCGGTCAAGAAGGGCAAGGTCGTCGCCGGCATCTGCGACGGCACGATGGCACTGGCCAAAGCCGGCCTGCTCGACGACGTGGCCCACACGAGCAACGGAGCCGGTTATCTCGACGGCACCGGCTACAAGGGACAAAGTCGTTACCGCGACGTGCCCTACGCCGTTGCCGACGGCTGCATCGTCACCGCGCCGGGCACGGCACCGGTGCGCTTCATGGAGGCGGTGATGCAGGCGCTCGGCAAGGCCGACGGCAACCTCGACTACTATGTGGGGCTGCACGCGGCGCAATATAAAGCGGCGGCATAAGTGGATGGGGCGGCGCTGGCCGCCCTATTTCGGCCGGCGCGCGCGATCGGCGCCCGTGCCGGGTGACCCGGTCACCCCTAGTCACAATCAGTAACTGTGTCTATATTTGTGACCATGACAGACACACCATTCAAAGGTGCTCCCGTGGTCAAGGATGCCGGCACGGCCGAAACCTGCACTGCGATGGGCGATATCCTCAACCGCATCGGCGACAAGTGGAGCGTGATGATCGTGGGGTATCTGACCCACAAGACCATGCGCTTCAACGAGCTGCGCCATGCCATTGGCGGCATCAGCCAGCGCATGCTGACGCTGACCCTGCGCAATCTGGAGCGCGACGGCCTCGTGACCCGCACGGTCTACCCCGAGATTCCGCCGCGGGTGGAATATGCGCTGACCGAGCTCGGCCGGACGCTGACCAACCCCCTCGATGCGCTCTGGAACTGGGCCGCCCAGCACCAGCAGGCGGTCAAGGAAGCGCGCTACATCTACGACCAGACCCATGGCGTCGAGGAAGAGGACCGGCCGCCCGAGCGCCGCTACGCCGGCGCCGTGCGCTGATGCCGCTCGCGACGCGCAGCTCGCTGCGCGCCGATCTTGTGGCCCTTGGGGTCGCCCCGGGGGACTCGCTGATGGTGCACGCCGCGCTGCGGCAGGTGGGCCCGGTGGTCGGCGGGGCCGATATGGTCATCGCCGCCCTGCGCGATGCGGTGGGGCCGAGCGGTACCCTGCTCGCCTATACCGACTGGCAGGGCATGGACGACGTGCTGCGGGACCCGGCCATCTATAACGACCCGGCGATCCGGCCCGAGATTCCGCCATTCGATCCCAAAACGTCGCGCGCCACACGCGACAATGGCAGCTTCCCCGAGCTGTTGCGGACCACCCCTGGCGCCCTGCGCAGCGCCAATCCCGGCGCCTCCTGCACGGCGCTGGGGGCGCGAGCCGAGTTCTTCGTCGAAGACCACGCCATGGACTACGGCTACGGGCCGGACTCTCCCTTCGGCGAGCTGGTGGCGGCCGAGGGCAAGGTGCTGATGCTCGGCGCGCCGCTCGACACCATGACGCTGCTGCACCATGCCGAGCACCTGGCCGACATCCCCGACAAGCCGATCAGGCGCTACGAGGCGCCGATCCTTGTCGGCGGCGAGGTGGTATGGCGCTGGTTCGAGGAGTTCAACACCTCGGACCCGGTGGTCGCGAGCCTCCCCGACGACTATTTCGCCCTGATCGTCGAGGCGTTCCTCGCGACCGGCCGCGGGGTACGGGGCAAGGTTGGCGAGGCGAGCTGCGCGCTGGTGCCCGCCGCCGAGATCGTACCGTTTGCGGTAGAGTGGCTGGAGGAGAGGTTTGGGTAGGTGGCTTTGAACGGCGACATCCCGCGCCCCTCTCTTGCGATTTCTAAGGTTTAGCCTTCGGCTAAAGCCAAGAAATCGCTTTCTCCCCCGCAAGGGGGGAGAGGTACCGAAAGATCGTGCCCCAGCACCCTCTCTCCCCCTGCGGGAGAGAAAGCGAGGCCTTGGACTTAGCTCTTGCTAAGTCCCTAGCCGAGCAAGAGAGGGGCACGGGATGCTGCGGTTTGCGCCTCCTACACCAGCGCCTTGATTTCCTTTTTCCGCCACCAGCCGAAATAATAGGCGGCCTGGAGCAGGAGGAGGGCGCAGAAGCTGAGGCAGTAGCCGATCCAGACGCCGTTGAGGCCGAAGATGCCGCTGAGGATGAAGGCGGCGGGCAGCTCGACGGCGATGATGGCGGTGAGCGAGAGCGCCATCGGGATCCAGACGTCGCCCGAAGCGCGCATCACCGCGGAAAACACCGAGCCATAGCCGAAGACCACGACACTCCAGAGCACGATGTGAAGCAGGGTTTCGGTCATTTCGACCACCCGCGGATCGGTGATGAAGAGCTGCACCAGGTGCTGGCTGAAAAGATAGGCGATGGTGACGAAGAGCCCGGTGACCACGGTGTTCATGATGAGCGCGGTGCGCGTGACGTGCTCGACCTCGTCGAAGCGGCGTGCGCCGATCGCCTGGGCGGCGAAGATCGAGCCGGCGATGCCGATCGACATGGCGGGGAACTGCACGTAGCTCAGCACCTGGTTGACCGCGCCGTAGGCCGCCGTCGCGTCGGAGCCGAAGCGGTTGACGATGCCCACGATGACGATGGCCGAAGTCGAGGAGACCACCATGGCGACGCCGGCCGGGATGCCCAGCTTGAGGATGAGCTTCAGGAGCGAAAAGTCGATCCTGAGGTGCCGGAAGAGCTCGGCATCAGGCGCCATCGGGCTCTTTTTCCAGTTGAGGTAGAAATAGAGGTAGACGAGCACCACGACGAAGCCGGTGATGAACGCGACGGCGGCGGCGAGTACACCTAACTGCGGCAGTCCGAACCACCCCTGGATGAAGGCGGGCGTCACCACGAGGCCCACGCCGATGGAAAAGACCAGCGAGGTCAACGGTGTAACCGTGTCGCCCACGCCGCGAAGCAGCGAGGTGATGAGGAGGAAGAGGAAGAAGCCCGGCATGCCAATGAGCACGACGCGGCCATATGCTGTCGCATCGGCAATGATATCGGCGGG
>DATCRS010000548.1:0-5395 GCA_036568845.1 Devosia sp.
GTCGCAGCGCGGGTGTTCCTTACTCACGACGCCCCGCACATGCAAGGGGCTTTTTCGTGAGCCGCGGCGATTAGCGCTCGTCGCCACCGCCGCCGACATCGAAGTCGAGATCCTCGTCCTCGTCCTCGTCTTCCTCGAGGAAGACATCGGAATCGTCCTCGCCGATATCCTCGACGTCCTCGACGTCCTCGACATCGGGGATCTCTTCGTCGCCGCCGGATTCCTCGGCGTCGGCGTCTTCGAGGCTGACGATCTCGGGACCGGTGTCCTCTGCCGTCTCGACCTCGACTTCCTCCTCATCCTCGTCGTCCTCGACCTCACGCTCCGGACCAGCCTTGGCGCGCACGGCCGTGGCCGACTCGAAGTAGGAACGCGGATAGGACTTGCCGGTATAGGGCGAGACGATCGGATCCTTGTTGAGATCGTAGAACTTCTTGCCGGTTTCGGGGTCTTCCCGTTTGGTGCCGCGGTCTTCTTTGGCCAAAATGCTTCCTCATGAATGAAAAGGCGGGGCCTCCCGCTCGTGGGAGCGTCGGTTAGGGGCAAACAAGGGGGCTGTCAAACCCAAAATGCACCCCATGCAGGGCATATCGGGACGGGGTCGAGCATGCGCAAGACTGGCCCGAACCCACCGCGCCATGCTAAGGCGGGGCCGTTGCCCGATATCCCGTACTTATCCCAGTTCGCCCGACGCCGATGTCGCTTCATGAGCTTGCCCCGCGCCCCCTCGCCACCGAGCGCTCGCCCTGGCTGCGCGGCGTGCTGCGCATGGCCGGCGACCGGGCCATTTCGCACCGCGCCCTGATCCTCGCCGCCATGGCGCGGGGCGAGAGTGTCATCGAGGGCCTGCACGAAAGCGCCGACGTCTTCGCCACCGGCCGGGCCATGCAGGCGCTGGGCGCGCGGATCGAGAAGCGGGGCAACCGCTGGCACATCATGGGCATCGGCGTCGGGGGCTTCCTCGAACCGGAAGACGAGCTGCATTTCGGCGGCTCGAGCGTGGCGCTGCGGCTTTGCATGGGGTTGGTCGGGTCCTATGGGTTCGTTTCGCGCTATGCGGGAGACCATGCGCTGGCCGGGCGGTCGCAGGCGCGGTTGCTGGCGGCGCTCGAGCATTTCGGCGTGGGGGTGGTGGAGGGCGGACCGGAGCACGTCCCGTTTGCCCTGCGCGGCGCGCGGCTCGCGACGCCGGCAGACTACGTGATGGAAGCGCCATCGACGCTGATCAAATCGGCGATGCTGCTGGGGGCGCTGGCGATCCCCGGGGTGACGACGATCACCGAGCCGATGGCGACACGCGATCACACCGAGAAGATGCTGAGGGCCTTCGGCGCACGCCTGGAAACTCGGTCGGCGGAAGGCGGCGGGCGGACGACCGAGCTCGAGGGTCTCGTCAACCTCCGGGCCCAGCAGGTCAACGTGCCCGGCGACGGTGGGGCGGCAGCACACGCCATCGTCGCCGGGCTCATCGTGCCACATTCGGAAGTGCTGGTGGAGAACGTCGTGGTCTCGCCCATGCGCACCGGGCTCATCGATACGCTGCGCGAGATGGGAGCGAGCATCGACCTTGTCCGCCCGCGCAAATCGAGCGGCGAGGACGTCGCCGATGTGCGGGTGATCCACGGGCCGCTGCGGGGCGTCACGGTGCCGGCCGAGCGGGTGCCGGCGCTGGTCGAGGAATTTCCGCTGCTCTGCGTCGCGGCGGCGATGGCCGAGGGCGAGACGGTGATCCACGGGCTTGCGGCGCTGCGCGACCGCGACTGCGACCAGGTGCAGGCGGTGGCGCGGGGCCTCGCCGTGTCCCATGTCGGCTGCGAGGTGGGCGAGGATACGCTCACCATCCGTGGCGCCGGCAAGGTGAAGGGCGGCGGACGGGTGGCGACGCACCACGATCCTGCCATCGCCATGGCGTTCCTCGTCTTGGGGATGGCGGCCGAAGAGCAGGTGACGGTCGACGATCAATCGGCTATCGCGGCGGTCTATCCCGCGTTCACGCAGGATTTCGAGAATCTGGGCGCCAGCTTCCTGCGCTATACGTAAAGAGGGCCTGATGATCATTGCCGTCGACGGACCGGCCGCATCCGGCAAGGGCACGCTGGCGGCCGGCCTCGCCAGGCACTATGGCCTGCCGCATCTCGATACAGGCCTGCTCTATCGGGCGGTGGGACGCGCGACGGCACCGTGGGACGGAGCGCCGGAGTTCGAGGCGCGGGCAATCGAGGCGGCACAAGCGCTCGATGCGGCGCATCTGGGCGATGTCGAGGCGCTGACGACGCCGGAGGTCGGGGTGCTGGCTTCGAAGGTGGCCTCGATCGTCGAGGTGCGGAAGGCGCTGTTCGACTTCCAGCGCCGCTTCGCCACGCAGCCGGGCGGCGCGGTGCTCGACGGGCGCGATATCGGCACCCAGATCTGCCCGGACGCCGATGCCAAGCTCTTCATCGTTGCCGACAGCAAGGCGCGCATGGAGCGCCGGGCCCGGCAACTGGAGGCGCGGGGCGAGGTGGTTGACCGCTATGCCCTCTATCACCAGATAGAGGAGCGGGACGCCCGAGACATGGCCAATCCCAATGGCGGTTTCTACCAGGCCAGTGACGCGCACTTGCTCGACACCACCCAATTGGATATAGAGGCCGCACTTCGCGCAGCCGTCGCCATCGTGGACGCGGCCGTAGCCGGCAAGGCGGGCCAAAGGCCCTAATCCAACCGAGCCGCTAGCGGTCCGTGTTGCCGATATCAGAGCCGGACGCGAACTCTCTATCCATCAGCTTGCCGAACGAGCGCTCGCACGCCGGATCGTTTCGCGTTTGCCGCGGAAGATCGGGCCTCGTTTCCCTTCTGGTGTTTCAACCCCAAACCACCGGCGTACTGGAGAAACTTAGCTTGGCAACTCAAACTGCAGCTAAAGAAGATTTCGAAGCCCTGTTGATGGACTCGTTCCTCGACAACGACGCCGCCGAAGGCTCGGTGGTCAAGGGCATCGTCGTTGCCATCGAAAAGGACCTCGCCATCATCGACGTCGGTCTCAAGACCGAGGGTCGCGTGGCGCTCAAGGAATTCGGCGCCGCCGGCCGTGACGGCACCATCAAGGTGGGTTCGGAAGTCGAGGTCTATGTCGACCGCGTCGAGAACGCCATGGGCGAGGCTGTGCTCAGCCGCGAGAAGGCCCGCCGAGAAGAGAGCTGGGTCAAGCTCGAAGAGCTTTACAACCGCAACGAGCGTGTCGAAGGCATCATCTTCAACCAGGTCAAGGGTGGCTTCACCGTCGACCTCGAAGGTGCCGTGGCCTTCCTGCCGCGTTCGCAGGTCGACATCCGTCCGATCCGCGACATCGGCCCGCTGATGAACGTCCCGCAGCCGTTCCAGATCCTCAAGATGGACAAGCGCCGCGGCAACATCGTGGTTTCCCGCCGTGCGATCCTCGAAGAGTCGCGCGCCGAGCAGCGTTCGGAGATCGTCCAGCAGCTCGAGGAAGGCCAGATCGTCGACGGCGTGGTCAAGAACATCACCGACTACGGTGCGTTCGTCGATCTCGGCGGCATCGACGGCCTGCTGCACGTCACCGATATCGCGTGGCGCCGCGTCAACCACCCGACCGAGGTGCTCTCGATCGGTGAGACCATCAAGGTGCAGATCGTCCGCATCAACCACGAGAGCCACCGCATCAGCCTGGGCATGAAGCAGCTCCAGGCCGACCCGTGGGAAGGGATCGAGGCCAAGTATCCGGTGGGCGCCAAGTTCACCGGCCGCGTGACCAACATCACCGACTACGGTGCGTTCGTCGAGCTGGAGCCGGGCATCGAGGGCCTGATCCACGTCTCGGAAATGAGCTGGACCAAGAAGAACGTCCACCCGGGCAAGATCGTCTCCACCTCGCAGGAAGTGGAAGTGATGGTGCTCGAGGTCGATCCGGACAAGCGCCGCATCTCGCTGGGCCTCAAGCAGACCCTCGCCAACCCGTGGGAGAGCTTCGCCGACAAGTTCCCGATCGGCTCGACCATCGAGGGCGAGGTCAAGAACAAGACCGAGTTCGGCCTCTTTATCGGCCTCGACGGCGACGTGGATGGCATGGTGCACCTCTCCGACCTCGACTGGACCAAGCCGGGCGAGCAGGCGCTCGACGAGTACAACCGTGGCGATATCGTCAAGGCCAAGGTGCTCGACGTCGATGTCGAGAAGGAGCGTATTTCGCTCGGCATCAAGCAGCTCGCCACCGGCGATGTGGCCGACTCTTCGGGCGAAGGCCTCAAGAAGGGCTCGGTGGTCACCGGCATCGTGACCGACGTCAATGACGGCGGCATCGAGGTGAAGATCGAGGGCAGCGAGATGACCGCGTTCATCCGCCGTGCCGATCTCTCCCGTGATCGCAACGACCAGCGCCCGGAGCGTTTCTCCAAGGGCGAGAAGGTCGACGCCCGCGTCGTGTCCTACGACAAGAAGACCCAGAAGGTCTCGCTCTCCATCAAGGCGCTGGAAATCGCCGAGGAGAAGGAAGCCGTGGCCGCTTACGGTTCGTCGGACTCGGGTGCGTCGCTGGGCGACATCCTGGGCGCCGCGCTCAAGGACCGCGAGAAGAAGTAATGGCCGACGCGGGGAACCCCTCGCACGGTCCGAGTTCGAGGCTCGCGCCACAAGCGCGAGCCTTCTTCTTGTCCGACGGGGCTAAGGATATTCGATATCGCGACATCGCCTGGCGGGCGATGTCCGCCTTCGACATGCCGGCGGTCAACGAGATTGCCGGACAGGTGCATCCTGCATTTTTCGAGGCACCCGAAGTGCTGGCCGAACGCCAGCAGCTCTACCGTAACGGCTGCTATCTGCTGGAAGTCTCGGAGAAACCGGTGGGCTATGTGCTGAGCCACCCCTGGCGGGCCGGCTCGCTGCCAGCGCTCAACGCGACGATCGGCGAAATCCCCAGTGACGCCGACACCTATTACATCCACGACCTGGCGCTGCTGCCGGTGACGCGCCGCCTCGGCGCCGCCAGCCACATCGTCGAGGCCCTTGCCAAGCATGCCGCGGCGCAGGGCTTTGCCACCATGCACCTCGTCGCCGTCAACGGCTCGAAGGGCTTCTGGGAGCGGCACGGTTTTGCAGTCGAGGACGTGCCGGCGCTGGCGGACAAGCTCCGCGGCTACGAGGACGCGGCAAGGTACATGGTCCGGCGGCTTGCTTAGCCTTAGGCTGAGCCTGCGAGCTTGAATTTGCCGCAAGGTCCAGTTACCTCGCCTCGATCCGTTGCGGCTCGAGGCTGTAGATGACTGACGTTTCCGGCGATCCGACCCATCTCATTCCCGCCAATGCCAGGCTGCGTTCGTCGCGGCGCTTCTGGCGGGTGCTGTTCTTCGTGGCGCTCGCCGTCGCGGCACTGGCCGTCGCGGGCCGGTTCGCGCTCGAG
>DATCRS010000549.1:0-2729 GCA_036568845.1 Devosia sp.
ACCCTCATCGGTGCCGCGGGCGGGGCCGCCCTTCCCGCCAGCGTCATCCCCTTCATCCTGCGCGGCATCTCGCTGGTCGGCATCGATAGCGTCATGCAGCCCTTCGAAGCGCGCGTCGCCGCCTGGGACCGCCTCTCCACCCTGTTCGTCCCCTCGGTCTACGAAGAGCTCGTCCAGGAAGCACGGCTGGAAGATCTGCCAGCGCTTGCAAACACCATCCTCAAGGGTGGCATCGCCGGCCGCGTGATCGTCAACCCGCGCGATCCGGTGGTGAGCTGAGGGGAGGTCCTGGAGCTTTCAGTCAGGACTCCCTCCCCCTTGTGGGGAGGGCAAGCAGAGCTAGGCGCGTCAGCGCCGTAGCGGCGCTAGGGTGGGGGTGATCACTCGCACCGGCGCGTGGGCTTCCCCCACCCAGCTTCGCTAGGGTCCTTCGGACCTAAGCTTCGCTGCCCTCCCCACAAGGGGGAGGGAGAACCGACTGAGATATCTCGCTTCTTCTTCACCCAAAATTCTCCGGCCGCATGCCCTCCACCAGCATCCGCTGTACCTTCGCGGCGGCTTCGGCCTTGGTGATCTTGCCATCCTTGTCGGCATCGAGCCCCTTGTTCTGGTCGTAGGCGATGCCCGGTGCGGCGAACAGCACATGCGAGAGGGGCTTTCGCACCGCCGCCGGCCACAGCACCGCCATGTAGGCGCTCGGCAGGTCGGTCATCCGGCCGGCATAGGGTTTGAGGTACTGTTCCACGTAGTCGAGCTGCCGCACCTCGCTCATCGCCGCCAGCGCCCGGGTCGAGGTGCCCAGCGCCGCCGCCGTCTTCGGCATGAACTGGATAAGGCCGGTGGCGCCGCTTCGGCGGTTGACCGTGGCCGACGAGAACTGCCGGCCGGTCTCGAAGGCCATCACCGCCATCAGCACGCTGGGGTCGAGCCCCAGCCGGTGCGCTACCGCCGCTGCCTTCTTCCGCAACTCCGGGCTCACCCGCTTCCCCCAGGCGACGGGCTCGGCCGCCTCCACTTCCGCCAGCGAGGCGCGCAGCGCCTTGCCCAGTAGATCGATCAGTTTCGTAATCGCCCAGCGCCACAGTCCCGTCATGCCGTCCCTCCATCTGAGGCACAGCATGAGGCAGCCGGAAGGCGTGGGGATAAGTCCTAGGAAAAGAGAGTTTTTGCCAATCGGATGAAGGCACTACCGCGTTCTTCGAAATTCTTGAACGTGGTCGCGTCGTCGAGCTTCTGGCCGTAGCTCGGCGCTGCTGGCGAGAGGATCACCGTGTCGAACCGGCTCTTTCGGCTCTGCAAGGCCTGCATCCCCGCTTCCAGCGTCGGCGCTTCCAGCACTTCGATATTGGGTGCCGCCGCATAGGTCGCCGTCGCCAACCGGTCGCCGGTCACCGGCAGGCAGACCAGGATTTCGACGCCACGCGGCTGCAAGAGTTCCGCCAGCTCATGATAATCCTGCTGCCGCTCGTGCCCGCCGGCAATGAGGGCGATTTTCCGCCCCGGATAGGCGGCGAGCGCCACCTTGGTCGCCTCCGGGGTCGTCGAGATGGAATCATCGACAAAGGTGACGCCGCCGAACTCGTGCTCTTCCAGCCGGTGGGGCAGGGGCTCGAATTTCTGGATGCCGCGCACCACGCCTTCGATATCGGCCCCCGCCTTCATGGCAATCGCTGCGGCGAGCCGGGCATTGTCGAGATTGTGCTCGCCCTTGAGTTTCGAGCGGCTGACGGCGCTGGCGATGCGGTCGGAGAGGAACGGCGCCAGCGGCGGTATCAACCGGCTCCGGTCGCGCAGTGCCTCGAGCACCAGCGGGTGCTCGCGCGCACCATGGCCAAGCGCCACCGGAAACGGCGTCTCGCGGTCGATGAGGTTGAGCTTGTCGGCATAGTAGCGGTCGACGTCGCGGTGCCAGTCGGTGTGCTCGGGCGAGAGATTGGTGATCCCGGCAATATCGGGCGAAAAGGCGATGTCGGCCGTCTGGTAGCTCGAAAGCTCGAACACCACGATTGCGTGCCTGTCGGCGATCTCGAGCGGCGCCACGCCGACATTGCCGGCCAAGCCGGCATCGAGCCCCGACTCGGTCAGCATCAGCCAGACCAGCGTCGCCGTCGTCGACTTGCCCTTGGTACCAGTTATGGCGATGACCTTGCGGCCCTCGCGATAGGTCCTGCCCCAGAGGTTGAGGTTCGAGGTCACCGCGATCCCCGCCTCGCGCGCCATGGCGAAAATCGGCCGGTAGCGCGAAACGCCTGGGCTCTTGACGATGGTGCCGAATTTCCGGTCCGCGATCGCCTGCGGCAGGTCCACCGGCGCGATGACTTCGGCATCTTCGATGTCGGCCTCGCCGGAATCGACGGTGACGAAAACCCTGGTCCCGGGCGAGCGCGCCTTGATGAAGCTGCGCGTCGAGCGGGCCTCGCGGCCGGCGCCGTAGAGCAGGACGGGTTCGTCAAACAGCATGGCCGAAGACCTTTTTGGCAAGTTCGGACGGCACATGATGTTCTGCGCTCGGGCTCATCAGCTCTTCAAGTGCTGATTGCAGCCGCTCACCGCCATATTGCGCCAGCAGCTCCTGCTTCAATCTGGCGACGATGGCATCCTCTGCCCATTCCGGCCGCAGCGTCAGCTGCCAAAGGCAGGCGGCAGCCTCCTCGATCTCGCCGACGCATTCCCATGGCTTCTGCCCGGCAAGGCCCGTGAGCTCGCGGAACGAGTGCTCGTTCTTAGGG
>DATCRS010000550.1:0-10310 GCA_036568845.1 Devosia sp.
ATCTTCGTCGGATCGCCGAAGATCGCGACCGCCACGGCGCGGCAGAAATCGACGTCGAAACCGACCCATAGCCCGTCCGCGCCGGTCTGGGCGAAGCCGGGCAGTGGGTCGCTGGTCGCGCAGATGAGGTGCCCGCGTTCCTTGACCGCAGCGAGGGTCGGTCCCGGCGACGCAAGCAACTGCGCCATCGCCGGCGCAGAACACAGTATGCTCAGCAGCGCTGCCGCCAGCTCGACCCACCAAACCTTCACGCCGGACTCCCGTTTCGCGCCGGCACTATTCTTGCGGAGTGTGCCCGGGTCAAGGCGCGTTTGGTCAGTGCAGGATTTGGCTGAGGAACAGCTTGGTCCGCTCGTGCTGCGGATTCGAGAAGAACGCGTCCGGCTCGTTCTCCTCGATGATCTGCCCCTGGTCCATGAAAATCACCCGATTGGCAACCTGGCGCGCAAAACCCATCTCATGCGTGACGCACAGCATGGTCATGCCGCTTTCGGCGAGCGAGATCATCACCTCCAGCACTTCCTTGACCATTTCCGGGTCGAGCGCTGACGTCGGTTCGTCGAACAGCATGATTTGCGGGTTCATGCATAGCGAGCGGGCGATTGCCACGCGCTGCTGCTGCCCGCCGGAAAGCTGGCCGGGAAACTTGGCCGCCTGCTCCGGGATTTTCACGCGCTCCAGGTACATCATAGCCGTCTCTTCGGCCTGCACCTTGGGAATGCCGCGTACCCAGATCGGCGCCAGGGTTAGGTTCTGCAGGATGGTGAGATGCGGGAAGAGGTTGAAGTGCTGGAACACCATGCCGACCTCGCGCCGCACCTCGTCCACTCGTTTGAGATCGGACGTGAGCTCGGTCCCGTTGACGATGATCTGGCCCTGCTGGTGCTCTTCGAGCCGGTTGATGCAGCGGATCAGCGTCGACTTGCCCGACCCCGAAGGCCCGGCGATAACGATGCGCTCGCCGCGCATCACCTTGAGATTGATGTCGCGCAGGACGTGAAAGTCGCCGTACCACTTGTGCATGCCGATGATCTCGACGGCGACGTCCGTCTGGCTCACCGTCATGCGCTGGCGATCGATATCCCGATCGACCACGGTGCTGGAAATATCGGACATGCTTACCTCTTGTGACCGGTATCGAGCCGGCGCTCCATGTACATGGAGTAGCGCGACATGGAGAAACAGAAGATCCAGTAGATGGCGGCGGCGAACAGATAGCCGGTGATCGCCTGCGTGGGCGAGAACCAGTTCGTATCGGATGTGGCCGCCTGGATGGTGTTGAGCAGATCGAAGATGCCGACGATCGACACCAGCGAGGTGTCCTTGAACAGCGAGATGAAGTTGTTCACGATGCCCGGGATCACGTGCTTAATCGCCTGCGGCAGCACGATGAACCCCATGCGTTGCCAGTAGCCCAGCCCCAGTGATGCACCGGCCTCATATTGCCCGCGCGGTATCGCCTGCAGGCCGCCACGGATCACCTCGGCCATGTAGGCGGACGAGAACAGCGTCACGCCGACGAGCGCCCGGAGAAGCTTATCGATCGTGGTGCCCTGCGGCAGGAACAGGGGCAGCATGATCGAGGCCATGAACAGCACCGTAATCAGCGGTACGGCGCGCCAGAGCTCGATGAACATCACGCAAAGCGTCTTTATCACCGGCATCTTCGACTGCCGCCCGAGGGCGAGCAGGATGCCGATCGGGATCGAGCAGAAGATGCCGACGAGCGAGATGATGAGGGTGACCAGGAGCCCGCCCCACTGCTCGGTCGGCACTTTGCGCAGGCCGAACACGCCGCCGTTGAGGAGGAAATATGTGACGATCGGCAGGACGATGAAGAACAGCAATGCGTTGGTGCGCTTGAACGGCACCTTCGGCATCAGCAGCGGAATCAACAGCACCGCACCGAGAGCGAAGACCAGGTTGGGGCGCCAATATTCGTCGACCGGGTAGAAGCCGTAGATGAAGAAGTTCACGCGTGCCGCGACATAGGCCCAGCAGGCCCCCGCCCCTGGTGCGCGGCACTCCTCGACGGTCCCGCCCGGCAGAACCGCATGTCCAAGCACGAAGTTGAACAGCGGCGGAACCGCCCAGAGCAGGAAGAGGATGCCGAGCACCGTGAGGACGGAGTCGGTGATGTTCGAGAAGAGGTTCTTCCGAGCCCACAGCAAGAAGCCGCTGGCTCGTCGAGGCGCCGGACGCGCCTCCTCCAGTTCTGTGCGAACGAAGCCGGTCATGGCGCTATCTCTCCACCAGCGCCACGCGCGCGTTGTACCAGTTCATGATCCCCGACGTGAGCAGCGAGAAGGTGAGATAAACCGCCATGGTCATGGCGATGATCTCGATGGCCCGGCCGGTCTGGTTGAGCGCCGTGCCAGCGAAGACGTTGACCAGTTCGGGGTAGCCGATCGCCGCACCCAGCGATGAGTTCTTGGTGAGGTTGAGGTACTGGCTGGTCAGCGGCGGGACGATGACACGCATCGCCTGGGGGACGATGACAAGCCGCAGCCGATCGCCATCTTTCAGCCCGAGCGACTGGGCCGCTTCCGTTTGCCCCTTGCTGACCGCCTGGATGCCGGCTCGGACCACCTCGCCTATGAAGGCTGCGGTGTAGATCACGAGGCCGAAGGCCAATGCCACGAACTCCGGCGGCAGTTCCAACCCGCCCTTGAAGTTGAAGCGCTGCAGCACGGGCGGATCGAAGGCAACGTCGGCGCCGGTCAGTATCCATGTGACGGCCGGAATGACGACCAGCAGCGCGATGGCCGACAACACGACCGGAAACCGCTGCCCCGTCCGCTCCAGCCGGCGCTTCGCCCAGAAGCGCATAGCCAGGCTCAGGGCAATGGCGATGACGAAGGCGATCACCACGAGCGAGAACTGCTCGTCGGGCATCGGCCGGGGCACGAAGAGGCCGCGCTGGTTGACAAAGATGTCGAATGGCAGGGCCAACGAGTTCCGTACTGCCGGCATCGCCTTCAATACGGCGAAATACCAGAAGAAGAGCTGCAGCAGCAGCGGCACGTTGCGGATCGTCTCGATATAGACCGTCGCGAGGCGGGAGATGATCCAGTTGCTCGAGAGCCGCGCGATACCCAGCGTAAAGCCAAGCATCGTTGCGAACACAATGCCGATCAGCGCGACGAGCAACGTGTTGGTGAGGCCGACGAGGAACGCTTCCCAGTAAAAGCTCGTACGATCCCAATGGAAGAGCGAAAAACTGATGTCGAAGCCGGCGGTCTTCGTGAGGAAATCGAAGCCCGTAGTCTTGTTCTGCGCGGCAAGATTCTGCGCGGTATTCTGGATAATCCAGGCGAAGAACGCCACGACCAGGATGGCGACAACGATCTGATAGAAGATGCCCCGGATGACCGGATCGTTGAGAAGGGAGACCCGGGGGGGCGCGTGGTGTCGCCCGCTGTCAATGGCTGCCATGCTCGATCAGTCCTCTGCCCAAGAGACCGATATCGGGATGCACCGATGTCGATGTTCTGCGAACGAAGACGGCCCGGCGCATTTCAAGGCGCCGGGCCGCATCCGATTTAGCGGATCGGCGGCGAGTACTGGATGCCGCCGTCCTTCCACAGAGCATTGAGGCCACGGGCAAGACCGATGTCGGTGTTCGGGCCAACGTTGCGCTCGAAGCTCTCGCCGTAGTTACCGATCAGCTTGATGATCTGGTAGGCCCAGTCCTTGGTGAGACCGAGCGGCGTGCCGAAATCACCCTCGACGCCAAGCAGGCGCTTGATCGCCGGGTTATCCGAGCCGAGCATCTCGTCGACATTGGCCTGCGTGACACCCTGCTCCTCCGCTTCGAGCAGAGCGAAGTAGGTCCAGCGGGCGATGTTGAACCAGCCGCTGTCACCCTGGCGAACCACCGGGCCCAGCGGTTCCTTGGAGATGATCTCGGGCAGGATGATGTGATCATCGGGATTGGCGAACTTCGAACGCTCGGCGGCGAGTGCCGAAGAGTCAGTGGTGTAGACGTCGCAGCGGCCGTCTTCGTAGGCCTTCACCACTTCGTCCTGGTCGACGAACACGACCGTGTTGAACTCCATGCCATTGGCCGCAAAGTAGTCGGCAGCGTTGAGTTCGGTGGTGGTGCCGGACTCGATGCAGATGGCGGCGCCGGACAGCTCCTTGGCGGACGTGATGCCGTCTTCCTTGCGGACCATGAAGCCCTGGCCGTCATAGTACATGGTGCCAACGAAGCTGATGCCGAGCTGGGTATCGCGGCTCATTGTCCAGGTGGTGGTACGCGACAGCACGTCGATTTCACCAGCCGACAGCGCAGTGAAGCGCTCCTGTGAGGTCAGCGGCGTGTAGCGGACCGCTTCGGCGTCGTTGAAGATCGCGGCAGCAAGTGCACGGCAGTAATCGACTTCCAGGCCGGACCAGTTGTTGTTGGCGTCCGGCGCCGAGAAGCCGGCAACGCCGCCAGTCACGCCGCACTGCACGAATCCCTTGGCCTTGACCGCGTCGAGCGTCGCCGACGTCGTGGTTTGCGCCATCGCGGCAGTCGCGGTGACGCCAAGCCCGGCGGCCAGCGCGATCGAGAGAAGCTTTTTGGACATTGTTTTGTTGCCTTTTGTTTCCTGACCCTCTTGGCCGGGAACTGCTGGCTGTTCCGCCAATCTGCCCCCGGCGGCACCTCCGCCTTGGAGGGCGGGAGTGATGCTGCTATGCATCGAAGCGGCTATTGACGGTTGCGTCAAGGTCTATGGCAGGATTAGGGCAGCCTTTCTGACCATCTTTTGGTCAAATCGGCTGACTGTGCATAATTTGGGCAGGGCCTGACGCATGGCGGACGACAAGAAGAACGGCACTTCCAAGCCGTCGCAGGAAACGATCCTCACCCATACCGGCCGGCACCCCGAGCAGCATTTCGGCTACGTCAACACGCCGGTCTACCGCGGCTCTACCATCCTTTTCCCCACCCTCGATGAGCTGGAAAGCACCAAGCCGCGCTTCGACTACGGCCGCACCGGCAACCCGTCGGAGCGCTCGGTCAGCGAGCTGGTCACGGAGCTGGAAGGGGGGGCGGGGACGATGCTGTGCCCCTCCGGGCTGTCGGCGATTTCCACTGCCTTGCTCTCCGTCCTCCAAGCCGGCGATCACCTGCTGATCACCGACAGTGCCTATGGTCCAACCCGCCGGGTCGCCAACAGCGTTCTCTCCCGCCTCGGGATTCGGCAGGAATTTTATGATCCGCGCATCGGCGCGGGGATAGCCGAACTCTTCACGGACAAGACCAAGGCGGTCTTCGTCGAGAGCCCGGGCTCGCTGACCTTCGAGGTTCAGGATCTCCCGGCCATCGTGGCGGCGGCCAAGGCGCGCGATGCCTATGTGATCGTCGACAATTCCTGGGCGACGCCGCTCTATCACCGGCCGCTCGATCTGGGCGCCGACCTCGTGCTGCATGCCGGCACCAAGATGTTCGTCGGCCATTCCGATGCCATGTTCGGCACGGTTACGGCGAATTCCCGCGCCTGGCCGGCCCTCAAGGAGACGGCAATCGCGCTGGGGGTCTGCGCGTCGCCCGACGACATCTTTCTTGCCGCCCGCGGGCTGCGCACGCTGGCGATCCGGATGAAGGAGCAGTCGGCACGAGCTCTCGACCTGGCGACGTGGCTGGAGCGTCAGCCTGGGGTTCGGGCCGTTCATCACCCTGCCCTGCCCAGCCACCCCGACCATGCGCTGTTCAGGCGGGACTTTTCCGGCTCGGGTAGCGTCTTTTCGATTCTCCTCGATCCGGCGCCGCGTGAGAAGCTCGCGGCGATGCTCGACGGCTTGCAGCTCTTCGGCATGGGCTGGTCGTGGGGCGGCTATGAAAGCCTGCTGCTGCCCATCCATCCCGAAAAGGTGCGTACCGCCGTGGATTGGAAGGCGGAAGGCAACATGCTGCGCGTCCATGTCGGCCTCGAAGGCCTCGAGGATCTCCGTGCCGACCTCGCTGCCGGCCTCGCCCGCTACTTCGGCTGAGTCTTTCGCGACCGCACGAGCCGGCGGGTTGCCGCGAAAGAACGGATCCGAATCGACCCGTCGGGCCGGGAGGCGAACGTCCACCCGCGCATCGCAAAGAAGGACCGGACGGCATAGGCGCCCAGCGTCCCTACCACGGCGCCACCCAGCACGTCCGTGGGATAATGCGCGCCCACGGCGACGCGCGAGACACCCACCGCCACGGCGATGGCCAATACCAGCGGGAACCACCGGGCGCTGAGGAACCCGACGACGAAGGCGAACGCGAAGGCCGTCGTCGTGTGCCCCGATGGGAAGCTCTGGTAGGTCCAGTCGTTGAGAAAGGTCTGGAAGCCCATGGGGCCGACCTGCTCGATCAGCTCCGGCCGTCCGCGGCCAATGCCGCGCTTGATGAGATTTGAGACGAGACCCGGCAGGCCGACGCCCACGAAGATAAAGGCATAGAGTTGGGTCATCTCGACGAGCGCCAGTTTGGGGAGGCGCTTCGGAATCAGCCAGGCCAGCGCTGCGCAGACGATCATCAGCACCAGCGACGGAATCAGGATCCAGTCCGAGAGGCCGTAGTCGGTGATCAGTGCGAAGGCGTCGTTGATCGGCTTCGGCCAGGCCCGCGCGGTGGCGGAGAACCAGGGGTCGAACCAGACCACCACCACGAGCAGCACCACGAAGGCCAGCGCAAATCGCCACCAAGTGGCGCGATTGAGTCCCAGGGGCCAGGGTTTCGAGAAGTCCAGCATGCCTGAGACTCCTCGGCAGTTTCGCCGTCGCCGTCAACTCCATCGAAATGCCGTCCTCTCCCTTGCCCTTTGGCGCGGGACTGGGTAACGGAGGGGAACCATGTTCGGGGTATAGCTCAGCCTGGTAGAGCACCGGTTTTGGGAACCGGGGGTCGAGTGTTCGAATCACTCTGCCCCGACCAATGGAACAGATCGATCTTGGGACCTCAGCCATGCCGGCACGCATCTTCCGCCCCGCCCCCAATGCCATGCAGTCGGGACGTGGCAATTCGCGGCTCTGGGTACTGGTGCACGAGCTGAGCGCAGCCAAGGATATCGAGCCGCTCATGGGCTACACGTCCTCGACCGACACCCGGCAGCAGATCCGGCTGACCTTCGATACGCTCGAAGAAGCAAGGGCTTACGCCGAGCGCAACGGCATCCCCTATACGGTCCAGCCGGAGCATGTCCCGACGCCAAAGCGCTCGAGCTACCCCGACAATTTCCGCTCCGACCGCAAGATCCCCTGGACGCACTAGTTCGGCCTCACGCGCCGTACCAGGTGCCACGCCTCGTGGTTCGACAGGCTCACCATGAGGCTACTGAGGGACCAGCGCTTTAGAGAACCTCATCCTGAGCCTGTCGAAGGACGAGGTTCGGGCGAGCAGATGCACCGGCCGGCGTTGCCGCCTCCGGGGATGTCAAAGAACGCGAACAACGGCGGAGCATGGCCCGTCGATGGTTCGAGTGCCGGAGCCTGAAACGCGGCTCCGGCTGGAGCCCTGCTCCGCCATCGTGACCGGGATTTTGGGCGTTCACCGGGAAGCTCCGGGGCGTTTATCGGAATGCCCCACCGCCGCAGGGTCCTTGTCCTGACCAGACCACGCTCTTCGCGCTTCTCCAGTCGAACCCCTGGGGCAGAGCCGAACACGAGCCCTGCCGCGGCAGCAAATTAAGGCGACGAGCTACCTAAACCCGTCAGACCTTCCCGGCTTGGCCTGATCCGGACCGACGTCCGAACCACCCAGCCTCGCCGCACCAATCACTCGTCATGATCTCGCTTTCGGTGCGGCGATGGGAGTGAGTCTAGCGCAGCCCGAACCTGCGGGGATAACTTCCCTGAGATTTCTGACAGGCGTCTGAATACAAAAGGGAATTGGTGAACCGCAGATGACCGGCGTCTGACCGACAACCTGCAGGCTTTGGATGTGGTCTTGGATGTGCCTGAGCGTCGCTTTGACTCTCATGTTGGCCATGAACGTCTGTCGTGTGATGGTTGCCTGAGTGCCACGCGACACCTCGATGTCACTCCTGCGAAAGCAGGGACCCACTCATCAGCCCGAGTGAAGGAGAGATGGGTCCCGGGTCAGCCCGGGATGACAACCGGTGGTGGGGTGGGATCGGAGCCGGGCAGGTGCGTTCGCGTTAGCGGCTCCCTCTGCCTCCGGCCCTGGTCAGTACCCTCCCCCGCCAGCGGTGGGGACCTGACTGCGCGGGCTGGTGCGACAATGAACCATCCGGCCGCCGGACGAACAGGCGGCCGGACAGTTTAGCGGTGGAGGTCGCTCACACTTCGCTGAACTTCGTCCACTTGCCGTCGTTCTGGCTCGATTTGACCGAGGCCATGATGAACTCCATGCCTTCGACGCCATCGGCGAGCGACGGGAGGAGGCCGGCGACGTCCTTGCCTTCGCCGCGGATCACCTGGGCGAACTGGCTGTAGAGCGTGGCGAAGGCTTCGAGGTAGCCCTCGGGATGGCCGCCCGGGATGCGGACGTTCATCGAGGCAGCCGGCGGAGCCGAGATGGCGCCGCCGCGGGTGAGGAGCTGCTTGGGTTTGCCGAACTCGGTGTACCACATGTAGTTCGGGTTATCCTGCCGCCATTCGAGGCCGGCCTTCTCGCCGTAGACGCGGAGCTGCAGGCCGTTCTCATTGCCGACCGCGACCTGGCTGGCCCAGAGCATGCCCTTCGCGCCGCCCTGGAAGCGGAGCATGATGTGGACGTTGTCGTCGAGTTTTCTGCCTTTGACGAAGCTGGTGAGGTCGGCGCTCACCGCCTCGGTCTTCAATCCGGTGACGAACCGGGCGAGGTTATAGGCATGGGTGCCGATATCGCCGATGGCGCCGCCGGCGCCGGAGCGCTTGGGGTCGGTGCGCCAGGACGCCTGCTTGTTGCCCGGATCGGCCGCATTGGTGAGCCAGTCCTGAGGGTACTCGACCTGCACGACCCGGATCTTGCCCAGCGCACCCGACTTCACCAGCTCGCGCGCCTGCCGGACGAGCGGGTAGCCGGTGTAGTTGTGGGTGAGGAGGAACTTGGCCCCCTTCCTGGGCTTGATCGCCGCCAGCGCCCGCGCATCCTCGATGGTCGAGCTCAGCGGCTTGTCACAGATGACGTGGATGCCGGCCTCGAGGAAAGCCTTGGCCGGGCCATAGTGCATGTGGTTGGGTGTGACGATCGAGACGGCCTGGATTCCGTCCTTGCGCGCCGATTCCCTGGCCGCCATCTCCTCGTAGGAGGTGTAGATGCGGTCTTCCGCGAGGCCGATATTGCGGCCGGACTCGAGCGCGACCTCTGGCCGCGAGCTCAGCGCGCCGGCGACGAGCTCATAGTCTCCGTCGATGCGCGCCGCGACGCGGTGCACGTAGCCGATAAAGGCGCCCGTACCGCCGCCAACCATGCCCAGCCGGATGCGGGGCTTACCGTTCTCTGCCATTTGTTCCCCCGTTAGCTCAGACCGAGAATCTTGCGGTTGGCCGCCCGATCGGTGCCCGACGCGGCGAAATCGTCAAACGCCTTCTCGGTGACGTTGATGATGTGGCTCGCAATGAACGGCGCGCCTTCCGCGGCACCCTGCTCTGCCGACTTGATGGCGCATTCCCATTCGAGCACGGCCCAGCCGTCAAAGCCGTAGGCCGAGAGCTTCGAGAAGATGCCGGCGAAATCGACCTGGCCGTCGCCGAGCGAGCGGAAGCGTCCTGCCCGGTTCACCCAGGACTGGTAGCCCGAATAGACGCCCTGCTTGCCGGTCGGATTGAACTCGGCGTCCTTGACGTGGAACATGCGGATCCGGTCGTGGTAGAAATCGATGTACTGCAGGTAGTCGAGCTGCTGCAGCACGAAATGGCTCGGATCATAGAGCAGGTTGGCGCGCGGGTGGTTGTTCACGCGCTCGAGGAACATCTCGTAGGTGGCGCCGTCGAACAGATCCTCGCTCGGATGGATCTCGTAACAGACATCGACGCCATGGCGATCGAACTCGTCGAGTATCGGCGTCCAGCGGCGGGCGAGTTCATCGAAGGCTTCCTCGACGAGACCGGCCGGACGTTGCGGGAACGGATAGAGATAGGGCCAGGCGAGGGCGCCCGAAAAGGTCGCGTGGGCCTTTAGGCCGAGATTCTTCGAGGCCGCAGCGCACCATTTGAGGTGCTGCACGGCCCACTCCTGCCGCGCCTTGGGATTGCCGCGCACTTCGGGAATGGCAAAGCCGTCCGAGAGCGTGTCGTAGGCCGGATGGACGGCGACGAGCTGGCCGATGATGTGGCTCGCGAGCTCGGCGATCTCTAGCCCGTGCTTGGCGACCAGGCCGTTGAGGTCGTCGGCATAGGCC
>DATCRS010000551.1:0-3793 GCA_036568845.1 Devosia sp.
TTCATGAACTGTGGAGGGCTGCCATGCGCCAGCACCCACTGTTTGCCGTGTTTGCCGCCCTGGTCTTACTGACGTTCACTCCGGCACCTGCCGTCTCTGTCGATGTCCTGCAGGCCGAGATGGAGCCGCTGGACCTCGAGATCGAGAACCAGCGGCTGATCCTCGTGGAGATCAACCGTCAGGCGGTCGAGCAGGTCCAGTTCA
Organism: Devosia sp.; assembly: GCA_036568845.1. Lineage (GTDB taxonomy): Bacteria > Pseudomonadota > Alphaproteobacteria > Rhizobiales > Devosiaceae > Devosia_A. Next base: position 205 of record DATCRS010000551.1, read on the forward strand.
TCTCCGAATGGGCTGTCTGGTGGACCAAGATCAAGACCCTGGCGACCGAGACCGGCACCAAGCTCAAGAAGAACTACGACGAGCGGATCAAGGGGGCCGAGAAGGCCGCCTCACTGCTCGGCGAGCTCTATGCCGAGACGGTCGACCAGCAGCGCTTCATTCCCCACCTCGGTTGGCACAATGCCGCGACGATTGGGCAGCTGATCTACACGCTGAAGAAGGAAACGGCCGAGTGGACCAAGCTGATCGCCTCGGGCAAGGCGAACTGGTTCTTTGCCGGCGCCGGCTGGATGACCGGCGAGGGCATCCAGACCGTCATCGACGGGCTGGAAAAGCAGACCCGCGACATCCAGCAGGGCGTGCGTGACGGCACCTACCAGACCTTCGTCACCGGCGTCGGCTGGGTGTCCGTAGCCGATGTCCGCAACCGGATAGCGGCGGCGGAGGCGCGCAAGGCGGAAATCCAGAGGTTGATCGCTGCCGGCGAGTATACCGTCGTGATCCCCGGGCTGGGTCCACGCACCCGCAACCAGCTCGACGCGGAGATTGCGGCAGCAGAACAGGATCTGGCCCAGCGGCGCGCGGCGCTGGCGGCCGGTACCGTCCAGATCACCCGTCCGCAAACGGGCTGGGCCGACCTCAACGCTTTGCGTGCCGGCCTCGACGAGGGCCAGAAGGCCTACGACGTCATGAAGACCACCGTGAACGACGGAATCTACACCACCTGGGTGGTCGAGATGGGCTGGACCAAGCGGATCGATCTCGAAAACAAGGTCAAGGAGCTGGAGGCAACCATGGCCAACGTGCAGGCGGCACTGGCCAAGGGAGAATATGTCGCCGAGACGCCGATCGGCTGGGTCAGCAGGAAAGGCGCAGAGGCGGCCATCGACAATCTCACAAAGCAGTTGAACAACCCGGCGCTCGACCAGGCAGGGCGAACCTACCTCGCAGACCAGCTCAAAAAGGCCCAGAAGGCTCTGACCGAGATCCAGGCGGTGTCCGTCTACGACCTCGGCATCCTGGCGCTCGAAAAGGCGAAGTATTCACGCCTCATCACTGACATCTTGAAGCTGGCGCGGCCCGATTTCGACAAGCGCGATCTCGAACGGGCGCAACGGCAGACCATCATTGCCGGCTACCCGACCGAACTGGCTCTGTGGGTGAAACTGGGCGAGGCCAATCTCGCTCGCCTCCGAAACGCCCGCACCTGGCTACCCGGCTAGCGCCGCCCTGCAAAGCAAAAGGCCCGCGTCTCACGAAGACTGCGGGCCTTTTCGCCGGCCGATGGTGCCCTGGAGAGGACTCGAACCTCCACGTCGTTAAACACACGGACCTGAACCGTGCGCGTCTACCAATTCCGCCACCAGGGCAAACCGATGGGCGCCGTTCCGTAGGGCATGGGCCCTTGGGTGTCAACGGGCATTTCCGCCCGTCTCAGCTGTCGGCGCCGTTGTAATGGGTGATGGCCGCGCGATCGATCATCGGCGCGCCCTCAAGGCAGCCGACATTGAGCATCACCATGGCTGTGTCGCCCGCCTTGCCGCGCGAAAAGGACTGCACGCCGCAGGTCTTGCAGAAGAGATGCTCGATGGCGTGGTGGTTGAACCGATAGAGGGTGAGATTGTCCTCGCCGCTCAGCAGCGTGAAGTCGCTTGCCGGCACCGCACTCATCACCGACGCGATGCGCCGGCAGCGCGAGCAGTTGCAGTCGAACATGCCGCCGAGGTCCGTCGTCGCCCTGTAGCGCACGGCTCCGCAATGGCACTGTCCTTCATAGGTCCGTCTCTCGGTCATCACTGGTCTCCTGGATGGAACAAAAGGAGAACAAACGTGGCGCGGAGAGTCAAGACCTGCCTCGACAGGGCGGGGCACCCGCGCTAGAAGCGGGCGATCTGCTGGACTGGATTTTCGGAGACTTCGCCCACCATGGAACGCGCCAACACTCTGGTCACCATCTTCGGTGGTTCGGGCTTTCTGGGTACCCAGGTGGTGCAACTGCTCGCCCGCAAGGGCTACCGCATCCGGGTGGCGGTGCGTCGGCCGGATCTCGCCGGCAATCTCCGCATGCTTGGCGCCGTCGGGCAGATCCAGCCGATCCAGGCCAATATCCGCAACGCCGACTCCGTGATGCGCGCCGTCAACGGCGCCGGCATCGTCATCAATCTCGTCGGCATCCGCTTCGAGCGCGGCCGCCAGCTCTTCCGCGCGGTTCACACCATGGGTGCCCGCACGGTCGCAGAAGCTGCCCGCCGCGCCGGCGCCGAGGTGCTGGTGCACCTCTCGGCGCTGGGCGCCGACCCGCAGAGTGCCAGCGGCTACGCGCGCTCCAAGGCTCTCGGCGAGGCGGAGGTGCTGGCTGCTTTCCGCGATGCCATCGTCATCCGCCCCTCGATCCTCTTCGGACCGGGCGATGACTTCTTCAATCTCCACGGCTCCCTCGCCCGCATGCTGCCGGTGCTGCCGCTGATCGGCGGCAAGACCAAATTCCAGCCGCTCTATGTCGGCGACGCGGCCGACGCCGTCGTTGCCGCCGTCGAAGGCGAGGTGAAGCCGGGCAGGATTTACGAGCTCGGCGGCCCGCAGGTGCTTACCCATCGCGAGATCGTCGAGCGCGTGCTGCGCGAGACCGGCCGCAACAATCCGCTGGTCCCGGTGCCGCGCGGCATCGCCAAGCTGCTGGCGTTCCCTTTTGCGCTGCTGCCTTTCGATCCGCTGCTCACCGGCGACCAGGTCGAAATGCTGCAGTCCGACAATGTCGTCTCCGCCGAAGCGACGCGCGAGAAGCGCACGCTGGCCGCCTTCGGCGTCAAGCCGACGCCCATGGATGCGATCCTGCCGAGCTATCTCTGGCGCTTCCGCCGCAACGGCCAGTTCGACCGCCTGCCGGCCTGAGCCATTGCCGTCGCGCCTCGGGGCAGCAATGATGGCCTCCCAATAGGAGGACCATCGATGCCCGATTTGCAGATCATCCGCTCCGGACAATGGACTTCGTCAAGCCAGCCGGCCTACGAGGTCGAAGGCGAGACGTACGGCGCGCCGCTCACGCTGATCCTTGAGGATATGCCATCGGGGCGGGGTCCGCGCCTCCACCGCCACCCTTACGACGAGCTCTGGGTCTGCCAGGCGGGCGAGGCCGACTTCACCGATGGCGAAACGGTGCATCGTGTCGGGCCGGGCGACATCGTCTTTGCCCCGGCGGGCATCTCGCACAAGTTCACCTCCGTGGGCGAGGTGCCGCTCAAGATGGTCTGCATCCACTGTTCGCCGAAATTTTCGACCGAATGGCTGGAGCCGCGCGTCGCTACTTGAACAGCAGCACGCCCCACAGGCCGAGCGCGCCGACGAAGATTCGCCAATAGGCGAAGAACGAGAAGCCATTGCGCTGGATGAAATCGAGCAGATAACGAACAACGAAGAAGGCGACGACGAAGGCCGCCGCAAAGCCGAGCGCGATGCCGAAGCCGAGTTCGGTGGTGATCAGGTCCTTGCTCTTCCAGAAGTCATAGACGAACGCGCCGCCCATGATCGGCAGGGCGATGAAGAAGGTGAATTCCGCCGCCGAGCGCTTGTCCGTGCCGAGCAGCAGCGA
>DATCRS010000552.1:0-14200 GCA_036568845.1 Devosia sp.
CTGGCCGAACGGCACCTCGCGCAGGAAGAAATAGCGCATCTGGTCGACGCCATACTGATCGGCGAGCGAAAACGGATCGACGACGTTGCCGACCGATTTCGACATCTTCTCGCCCCTGTTGAACAGGAAGCCATGGGCATAGACGCGCTTCTGCACCGGCAGTCCTGCACTCATCAGGAAGGCCGGCCAGTACACCGTGTGGAACCGGATGATGTCCTTGCCGATGACGTGGAGGTTCGCCGGCCAGTACTTCTTGAACTGCGCCGAGTTATCGTCGGGGAAGCCGACGCCGGTAATGTAGTTGGTCAGCGCGTCGACCCAGACATACATCACGTGCCCGGGCGCGCCCGGCACCGGGATGCCCCAATCGAAGGTGGTTCGGCTGATCGAGACGTCGCGCAGCCCCGCCTTCACGAAGGAGATGATCTCGTTCCGCCGCTCGGCGGGGGCGATGAACTCCGGATGATCCTCGTAGAGCTTGAGCAGCCGATCCTGATAGGCTGAGAGGCGGAAGAAGTAGCTGTCTTCCTCCACCCATTTCACCTCTGCACCGGTAGGTGCGAGCTTCTTGCCGTCCTCGCCGTCGGTGAGCTCATCATCGTCGAAATAGGCCTCATCGCGTACCGAGTACCAGCCCTTGTAGGTCGACTGATAGATGTCGCCATTGTTCGAGGCGGCCATGCGCTTCCAGAGTTCCTGGCTGGCTGCATAGTGCCGCGGCTCGGTGGTGCGGATGAAGTCGTCGTTGGAGACGTTGAGCGCCGCCGCCATCTCCTTGAAACGCGCCGAGTTCCTGTCCGCCAGTTCACGCGTTGCAAGGCCCTGCGCCGCCGCCGTCTGCACCATCTTGATGCCGTGCTCGTCGGTGCCGGTGAGGAAGAAGACATCCTTCCCCTCGAGCCGCGCCCAACGGGCAATGGCATCGGTCGCGATCATCTCATAAGCATGGCCGATATGGGGCTCGCCGTTGGGATACGCGATTGCAGTGGTGACGTAGAACGTTTCGGTCATCTCGGCTCGATCGGGGACGCGGTGAGGAGCGCATGCTTCCTGATCGCGTCGAAGATCGCGACCAGCGTCTGCCGCGGGTCGAGATTGTACTCGTCGGCCTCGGCAAACATGAGGTCGGCCTTGTCCCATAGCTCCGTGGCAGAGGCAAGACGCCTGCGCGCGCCGGGGCCGGCCTCCGCTGCTTGCCGCGCCTCGGCCGCCAGCCAGTCGCGAACCATCTCCCGCGCGAAGCGGCCCTGTGCCCCGTCCTTGTCGGCGCCCAGCACGTCTGCGAGCGCAATGTGAGCCGCAGGAGGCGGCGAAACGGGATCGCCCAGCCAGCCGCCGAGCGCGGTCAATACGCTCTCGTCGCCGATCTCCAGCGCCTCGAATCCGCGCCTCGGCCGCCCCCCAGCCAATGCCACGGCGTGCTCGACGTTCTGGCCCGGACGCGCGTCAGTCAGCACGTTATGCACATCGTCATCGGCGATCGGCCGCAGCGCGAGCGAGTGACAACGCGACCTGATCGTCGGCAGCAGCGATCCGGGCCGGTGCGAGACGAGGAAAAAGGTCGTATCCGGCGGTGGCTCCTCGAGCACCTTGAGCAGCGCGTTCGCGGACGACGGGTTGCAGTCGTCGATGGAGTCGACGATCACCGCACGATGGCCTGCCCTGCCCCTCGTCCGGTGCAGCCGCTCGATGAGCCCGCGCACCTCGTCGACACGGATGACGGTGTAGTAGCCTTTCCCGGTCTCCCGCGGCGCCTTGCGCAGCACCTGGAGATTCGGGTAGGCGCCGGCCGCCACCTGGTCGGCGACGTGGCCGGCATCCTCATCGCCGGTGCGGGCGAAGATTTCGCGGGCAAGATCGAAGGCCAGCGTTGCCTTGCCGATGCCGCGCGGCCCATGCAGCATCACGCCACCCGGCATCCGCCCAGCCTCGAGCGCGGCGATCAGGCTTTCACGGACGGGCTGATGCCCCCGCACCCGCCGCTGCATCTCCGGCATTGGGACGCCGACGATCTGGTCGGCCTCGCGTTGTTCGAATTCGCTCAAGCGGACGGTCCTGCCTGCAGCTCGGGGAACCGCCGGGTCAGCGTGTCCCAGATCTCCTGCTCCAGCGCGTCCTCGCCCTGCGCCGCCGGGATCACGACGCAGCGGTCTCTGTTGGCATCGGCGATGGCAAGAAACGCCTCGCGCAAGCGACGATGCCAGTCGAGGTCTTCCTTCTCGAAACGGTCGCCCGTGGCCTGCAGCGCGCCCTCGAGCTCACGCTCGCTGACGCGGCGGAAGGCCACTTCCGGATCCATGTCGAGGACGATGGTGAGGTCCGGCTTGCGGCCGTTGAGGGCCAGCGTCTCGAGGCCGCGGATCAACTTGTCATCCACGCCACCGGTCAGGCCCTGGTAGGCGCGGGTCGAGTCATGGAAGCGATCGGATACCACCCACTTGCCGGCATCGAGGCTGGGCCCGATCAGCTGGTTGACGTGGTCGAGCCGCGCTGCGGCAAACAGCACTGCCTCTGCCCCCGGTCCCCAGCTCTCGGATCGCCCCTGCAGGATGAAAGCGCGTACGGCCTCGGCCTTAGGCGTGCCGCCCGGCTCGCGCGTGCGGACTGCAGATATATCGTGGCGGCTGAGATTGGCGAGCAGGCGCTTGACCTGCGTGGACTTGCCGACCCCCTCGCCACCTTCAAAGGTGATGAAGCGGGCCGCGACCTTGGCTGGCACGTCGAGCATACGAATGTCCTTCGCGCTAGAGCCAGCCGAGCAGCAGCTGCATCACCGCGTCCGACGCCTTGCGGACGATGTCGCCCTCTTCGACGTCGGCGGCGGCGTAGAGCGGTGTCACTTGGATAACCTTGTCGTTGCACATGACGTTGAGCTTGCCGACCTCCTGCCCTGCACGGACCGGAGGGCGAAGGGGACCGCGATAGGTGACCGTCGCGGTCGGGCAGTTGTTGGCACCCTTGGGGACGAAAAGGTCGATCTTGCCTTTGCCGACCAGCCCCACCTCAGCCTGCTTGCCTCCATAGACATTGGCGCGAGCGACGACCTGCCCTTCGGCAAAGACGGGGATGAGCTCGAAGCCGCGCGTGCCCCAGGTGACGAGCTTACGCGCTTCTTCGGCGCGTTCCCTCATCGAGGTGAGGCCATGCAGTACGGCAATCAGCCGCCGCCCACCGGCCGCGGTCGAGACCACGGTGCCATAGCCCGCAGCCTCGGTGTGGCCGGTCTTCAGCCCATCGACGCCGATGCCCATCTCGACCAGCGAGTTGCGGTTCTGCTGGCGGATCTTGTTCCAGGTGAACTCTGGCTCCGAGAAGATCGGATAATATTCCGGGAACTGCGCGATGATGAACCGCGCCAGCGTCGCGAGGTCACGGGCCGTCGAGTACTGGTTGGGGTCCGGCAGACCGGTGGCATTGACGAAATGGGAGTTGGTGAGGCCGATCTCGGCTGCCAGTTGGTTCATCATCCCCGAGAAGGTCGCCTCGCTGCCCGCGATGCCTTCGGCCAATGCGATCGCCGCATCATTGCCGGACTGGATGATGACGGAACGAAGCAAGTCCGAGACTTTGACCTTTGAGTTGAGCTCGGCAAACATGGTCGAGCCGCCGGAGGAGGCTCCGCCGTCGCGCCAGGCATGCTCGGAGATGAAGAACTCGTCGTCCATCGAGAGGCGCTTGCGCTGCAACTCGTCGAAGACCACGGCAACGGTCATGAGCTTGGCCATGCTGGCCGGCTCGAGCGGCGAGTCGCCCTCCTTGTCGAAGAGCACGGTGCCGGACTCGTAGTCCATGAGCACCGCAAACTTGGCTTTGGTGTCGAAATCCTGCGCCTGCGTGCCGGTCAGCACGACCAGCGAAAAGAACAGTCCCAGGATAGTGAGGCCAAGTCCTCGCACGTCATTCCCCGTCGCCTGAGCCGCCGCAGCTCGTACGGAGACTAATAGAGAACAATGTCGCTAAGGCCAAGTTCCTGGGCCAGCGACAACACGTCCGCGCGCGCTACACCCGGCTTCAGTTTGGTGAGCGTCAAGCGGGTCTCGGCATGATCGCCGATGGCTATCTGACCCTCGTCGACGGCGCCGAACACGGCGAAAGCTTCCGCCACCTCGACGGCGCGGATGCCATCGCGGAAGATGCCAAGCTGCAGCTTGATGTCACGTGCGTCCTCGTCGACAGAGGCCACCCAGTCCTGCAGCGCCGTCGAACGGGTCGCCATCGCCATCGTGGCTGCATGGGCGGAGTTGATGGCGGCTTCCTCTTCGGTGGCGGCGTAACCGAACAGGCCGAAGAAGTCCTGCGCGAGGTCGCTGGAAGAGTACGACCCCCTGCTCTGACCTTTGTATTCTGCCGCAGCGGCCGCATCGAGGGTGGGCGCGGACTGTTGCGGCTCGACCATGGCAAGGCGCGTCTCGCTCATGCCGGCGCCGAGCTGCTGTTCCATGCGGGTGGGCTTGTTGATGCTGGCCATCAGCATCCTGGTGTCGTCGCCGTTGAGCGGCGCCGGGCCGATGTAGGACACGGCAATGTTGCCGGTGCCGCGGTTCGCGTAACCGAGGATCTCGGCCGCGCGATAGGAGAGGTCCATGATGCGCCCGTGGATATAGGGGCCACGGTCGTTGACCCGGACCACGACCGAGCGGCCGTTGTCGGTATTGGTGACGCGCACATAGCTCGGCAGCGGCAGGGTCGGATGCGCGCCGGTGATGGCGTTGGCCGAGAAGATCTCGCCATTGGCGGTGCGGCGGCCATGGAAATCAGCACCGTACCATGAGGCTTGGCCCGCATCGGCGTAGCCCTGCGGATTCTCCTGAGGGGTATAGACCTGCCCGCGGACGGTATAGGGCTTGCCGACCAGATAGCGGCCGCCGCCCTTGGGCGGGTTCGCCTTGCGCGTCACGCGCGGTGAGACCGCGACGCCATACTCGCTCGACGTGAAAGCTGATCGCTTGAGCTTGGGGCCGATGTTACCGCCACCCGAACAGGCGGCGAGCATTGGCGCTGCCAGCGCCGCAAGAGCCACAAGACGGACGGCATTCTGCCACGTGCGGGGAGAAATCATACGCAAAAACAACCCAAACCTGCTGTTTGATCAGTCTAGCCGATCGTTCCGCCCCCTTCCCCAAGAGAGCCAGAGCATGGTTGCGGCCGGGTTAATTTGCTTCAAATTGCGCGGAAATGAGCAAGCGATTCAGGCTGATGCGATTGCCTCTGGCAATCATATAAAGATATCTTTATATCCCTGAGCGTCGTTTCGCGTGAGGCCTGAGCGAATGAACCAGATCCAGACCCCGATCCTTGCCGATGGCGAAGAAATCCTCGCAGCGTTGAAGCGCGCCGCGAGCGAGCGCATCCTCGTGCTCGACGGCGCCATGGGCACCATGATCCAGGGGCTGAAGCTCGACGAGGCCGGCTATCGCGGCGAGCGGTTCAAGGATTGGCACCGCGACGTGCGGGGTAACAACGACCTGCTGAACCTCACCCAGCCGGATGCGGTTCGCGCCATCCACCTCGAGTATTTCCTCGCCGGCGCCGACATCGTCGAGAGCAACACGTTTTCCTCGACCTCAGTCGTCATGGCCGACTACGGCATGCAGGAACTGGCCTACGAGCTCAACCGGGAAGGTGCGCGGCTAGCGCGCGAGGCGGGGCTTCTTGCTTGCGAGAAGGATGGCCGCCGCCGTTTCGTAGCGGGCGCGCTGGGGCCGCTCAACAAGACGGCCTCGATGTCGACCGACGTCAACAACCCCGGCCATCGGGCGATCACCTTCGACGAGATCGTGGTCGCCTATTCCGAGCAGGTCAATGGTCTGCTCGATGGCGGCGCGGACCTGCTGCTCTTCGAGACCATCACCGATACGCTCAACACCAAGGCCGGCATCTTTGCGGTGCAGCGCATCTTCGAGGAGCGTGGGGTCACGCGGCCGATCATGATTTCGGGGACGATTACCGATCTCTCGGGCCGCACCCTTTCGGGCCAAACGCCAACAGCCTTCTGGTATTCGGTGCGTCATGCCAACCCCTTCACCATCGGTTTGAACTGTGCGCTGGGCGCGGACGCCATGCGCGCTCATATCGCCGAGCTGTCCGATGTCGCCGACACTTTCGTCTGCGCCTATCCCAATGCGGGCCTCCCCAACGAATTCGGGGGCTACGACGAGAGCCCGGAGTTCATGGCCCGGCAGATCGAGACCTTCGCCAAGGAGGGGTTGGTCAACATCGTCGGCGGCTGCTGCGGTACGACGCCCGACCACACCCGTGCCTTTGCCGAGGTGGTATCGCGGTACAAGCCGCGCCAGGTGCCGGAGAAGGAGCCCCTGCTCCGCCTCTCGGGCCTTGAGCCGTTCACGCTGACCAGGGAGATTCCGTTCGTGAATGTCGGCGAGCGGACCAACGTCACGGGCTCGGCGCGTTTCCGCAAGCTCATCACCGCCGGCGACTACCAGGCGGCGCTCGAAGTGGCGCGCGACCAGGTGCAGAACGGCGCCCAGGTCATCGATATCAACATGGATGAGGGCCTGATCGACAGCCAAAAGGTGATGGTCGAGTTCCTCAACCTCCTCGCCGCCGAGCCCGATATCGCGCGCGTGCCGCTGATGATCGACTCCTCGAAATTCGAGGTGATCGAGGCCGGCTTGAAGTGTGTGCAGGGCAAGGCGCTGGTCAACTCGATTTCGATGAAGGAAGGCGAAGAGAAGTTTCTGGAGGCCGCGCGGCTGGTGCGATCCTATGGCGCTGCGGTCGTCGTCATGGCCTTCGACGAGCAGGGCCAGGCCGACACCGAGGCGCGCAAGGTCGAAATATGCACCCGGGCCTACAAGCTTTTGACCGAAGAGGTCGGCTTCCCGCCGGAGGACATCGTCTTCGATCCGAACATCTTCGCGGTGGCGACGGGCATCGAAGAGCATGCCAATTACGGCAACGACTTCATCGGCGCGACGCGGCGGATTCGCGAGACCCTGCCCCACGTTCACATTTCGGGCGGCGTCTCGAACCTCTCCTTCTCGTTCCGCGGCAACGAGCCGGTGCGCGAGGCGATGCACGCCGTGTTCCTCTACCACGCCATCCAGGCAGGCATGGACATGGGCATCGTCAATGCCGGCCAGCTGGCGGTGTATGAGTCGATCGATCCCGAGCTGCGCGAGGCCTGCGAGGACGTGATCCTCAACCGCCGCGACGATGCAACCGAGCGGTTGCTCGAGCTCGCCGAGCGCTACAAGGGCCAGGCCGGCGGCGAGGCCAAGGGCAAGGACCTCACCTGGCGCGAGAAGCCGGTGGAGGAGCGCATCACCCATGCCCTCGTCAACGGCATCACCGAGTTCATCGACGCCGACACTGAGGAAGCGCGGCAGAAGGCCGAGCGGCCGCTGCATGTCATCGAGGGCCCGCTGATGGCCGGCATGAGCGTCGTCGGCGACCTCTTCGGTTCGGGCAAGATGTTCCTGCCGCAGGTGGTCAAATCCGCGCGCGTGATGAAGCAGGCCGTGGCTCATCTCCTCCCCTACATGGAGGCGGAGAAGGAGGCCAATGGCGAGGCCAGCGGCGGCTTCCGTTCGGCCGGCAAGATCCTGATGGCGACGGTGAAGGGCGACGTCCACGACATCGGCAAGAACATCGTCGGCGTGGTTCTGAGCTGCAACAACTACGAGATCATCGATCTCGGCGTCATGGTGCCGGCCACCAAGATCCTCGAGACGGCGAAAGCCGAGAAGGTCGATGCGATTGGCCTTTCCGGCCTCATCACGCCGTCGCTCGACGAAATGGTGCATGTGGCTGCCGAGATGGAGCGCGAAGGGTTCAGCATTCCGCTGCTGATCGGCGGCGCAACGACATCGCGCGTCCATACCGCGGTGAAGATTCACCCGCAGTACACCAGCGGACAGACGGTGCACGTCAACGACGCGAGCCGGGCGGTGAACGTCGTCTCGTCCCTGCTCTCCCCTGAACAGCGGCCGGCCTACATCGCTGACATCCGTGCCGAGTACCAGAAGGTGGCTGAACGCCATGCCCAGGCGGAAGCTGAAAAGCAGCGCCTGCCGCTCAGCAAGGCCAGGGAAAACAGCTTCAAGACCGACTGGGCCGCGCTCACCCCGCCCAAGCCGAGCTTCCTCGGGACCCGCGTCTTCGAGAACTACGACCTCACCGAGCTCGCGCGGAACATCGACTGGACACCGTTCTTCCAAGCCTGGGAGCTCAAAGGCCGCTATCCCGCCATCCTCGAAGACGAGGAACAGGGCGCCGCTGCGCGCCAGCTCTGGGACGATGCCCAGAAGATGCTGGCCGAGGTGCTCAAGAAGAACTGGTTTCGCCCCAAAGCGGTGATCGGTTTCTGGCCGGCCAATGCCGTCGGCGACGACATCCGCCTTTTCACCGACGAGAGCCGCACGGACGAACTTGCGACCTTCTACACGCTGCGCCAGCAACTCAACAAGCAGAAGGACAAGCCCAACATGGCGCTTGCCGACTTCGTCGCCCCGGTGGGCACCAAGCCCGACTATATCGGCGGCTTCGTCGTCACCGCGGGTCTGGAAGAAGTCGCCATCGCCGAGCGCTTCGAGCGGCAGAACGACGACTATTCCTCGATTCTCATCAAGGCCCTGGCCGACCGCTTCGCCGAGGCCTTCGCCGAGGTGATGCACCAGCGCGTGCGCAAGGAGTTCTGGGGCTATGCCCCGGACGAGACCTTCTCCCCCGAGGAACTGATCCTCGAGCGGTATCGCGGCATCCGCCCGGCGCCGGGCTACCCGGCCCAGCCCGACCATACCGAAAAGGCCACCCTCTTCCGCCTGCTCAACGCCAAGCAGCGGATCGGTGTCGAGCTCACCGAAGGTTATGCCATGTGGCCCGGCTCCTCGGTCTCGGGAATCTACCTCAGCCACCCCGAAGCCTTCTATTTCGGCGTCGCCAAGGTGGAACGCGACCAGGTCGAGGACTATTCGCGGCGCAAGGGCATGCCGACCCGCGAGGTCGAGCGCTGGCTCGGCCCCATCCTCAACTACACGCCGTCGAACAAGGAGGGAGACGGATGACCGGCACGCCCTTCGACAAGCTGAGCTCCAGCATCCCGGTGACCATCGTGACCCAGGGCCCGATCCCGGAGCGTGATCCGGAAACGGCGCTGATCCATCTCGATCCGGCGCGGCACGACCACGCGCCGGGTACCGAATGCATCGCCTGTGCTGCGGCCGGCGATGTGCGGGCCATGCTCTTCGACCTCCTGACCGAGGCCCGTTACGAGAAGCGGCCGCTGCATGCCGTCATCATAGATGCAACCGGCATGGCCGACGCGCAGCCTGTGATCGACAAGCTCGATCCGCACACGAGTGCGTTCGGGTTGCGGGACCATACGGTGCTCCGCAGCTTCCACCTCAGCCGGGTGATCTAACGCCGGGGCACCCTAACCCAACCCCAACCACCGTCATCTTCGCGTCGGAGCCCGAGGATGACGCCGCGTGAGGTGACGCCAGCTCCGGGAGCGAGACACCGAAGACGTTGGGCTCCCGCCTCGCGGGAACAGCACCCGGTTGGGTGAGCAGTAGAAGCTCAAGCCGCCTGTCTTGGGGATGTCTCGACCACCGTCTGGTTGCGGCCGCGCTGCTTGGCTTCGAGCAGGCATCGGTCGGCCCGCTCGAAGAGCGTTGCCACGCTGTCTCCCGGCCGGAAGCCGGCGACGCCGATCGAAGCGGTCATGTTTCCCAAGATGCCTTTGCCGAGCACCTTTGAGAGGTCGCAGTCGACGATGGCGCGGCGCACACGCTCGGCGAGGAGCCGCGCACCCGGCAGATCCTCGTCGCGGATGACCACCAGGAACTCGTCGCCGCCCAGCCGCCCGACGACGTCCGCCTCCCGCGCCGACGCGGTCAGGGCCCGTCCCACCATCTTCAGGATCTCGTCGCCGATCTGGTGGCCATAGGTGTCGTTGAGGGTCTTGAAGTTGTCGATATCGACGACGCCCAACGCCACGCGCCTGCCGCCCTCACTCGCCTCGTCGAGAATAGCCGGGAGCACCTGATCGATGCCGGCCCGGTTGGCGATGCCGGTCAGCGGGTCAATGCTCGCGCCGCGGCGAAGCGCCGCCATTTCGTCCTGCGCCGTGGTGAAAACTTCCAGCGACTGCTCGAACTCATCGTTGAGGGTGGCATTGGCCCGTCGCAGCGCGTCATTGGTTGCCAGCAGCCGCCCGATCCAGTCGCGCAGCAAAGCCTCATCGATGTTGCCGCCGTCGAGATGCTCTGCGGCACCGGCGAGTTCTGCCGCTTGCGTTCGCGTCGCCTCCTGGCTGGCGACAACGAGCGTCTCCAGCACCGCGATCCGCTCCAGCATCCGCTCGACCAGAACGCCGACCGACTCGTGCGTCTCGTAGGGCGCGACGAACTCTTCATAGAGACGCGCCGTGGCCGATGTCCCGGTCGGAGATGCCGCTATGATCGAACCGGCGCGGATCGTGTCGAGCGTACGCACGCCGGCGAGATAGTCGTAGCAAAGCTTGTAGAACGGAGGAACCGGCGGAACCCTGGCCCGCTCCAGCAGCTTGATGACTGCATCCCCCCGGCTCGCGCCAAGCTCGGCGTCGAGAAACAACATACGGTCCCTACCCCTGACGGCGCCGGATTTTCAGGCGCCCGTCGAAAGCGACGATAGAGGGGGAGTCGTTTCCGAACTCCAAACGCGGGCCCGTAAATACCTTAGGGTGTCAAATCCTTCGGCGGCGTCAGCCCATTGATCAGCGACGCGGTCGTTACCGTGTTGGCCAGGAGGCAGACGATCGTCATCGGCCCCACCCCCCCAGGAACCGGCGTGATCGCACCTGCGACCTGGGAGGCAGCGGGGAAATCCACATCGCCGAGGAGGCGCGTCTTGCCCGGTCCCCGCTCCGGCGCGTCGATGCGGTTGATGCCGACATCGATCACCGTGGCGCCGGGCTTGATCCAGTCGCCCTTGATCATCTGCGGCCGACCCACCGCCGCCACCACGATATCAGCTCGACGCACGACATCGGGGAGGTGCTGCGTCCGCGAATGGGCGATGGTGACGGTGCAGTTCTCCCGCAGCAGCAGTTGCGCCATGGGCTTCCCGACAAGGTTGGAACGGCCAACGATCACCGCGTTAAGGCCGGAGAGCGAGCCCAGCGTCTCACGCAGCAGCATGAGGCAACCCAGCGGCGTGCAGGAGACCGGGCCCGGCAGGCCGATGGTCAACTTGCCGACGCTGGATGGGGTGAAGCAGTCGACGTCCTTGTCCGGCGAAATGGTGGCAATGATCTTGTTCGGATCGATGTGATCCGGAACCGGCAATTGCACAAGAATTCCATGGATTTTGTCGTCGTTGTTCAACCGTCGTACGAGCTCCAGGACTTCCGCCTCCGAGGTATCGGCCGGCAGTTCGTACTTCTCCGAATGCATGCCGACTTCGACGGTCTGCTTGGCCTTCTGCGAAACGTAGATCTGACTGCCCGGGTCGCTACCGACGATCACCACCGCGAGGCCCGGCGTGATGCCGTGCTCAGTTTTCAGACGCTCCACGTGGCCGGCGATGCGCTGCCGCAGCCCTTCGGCATAGGTCTTTCCGTCGATGATCTTGGCGGTCATTGGCGCATCCTTTCGGGCTCGGGGATGGCCGCGATATGTCAGAATGCCGGCCGTACGGCAATCCCCGCGCCTTCGAGGGCGTATCGTACCTGCCGGGCGATGCCGACAGCTTCGGGGTTGTCGCCATGGATGCAGAGCGACTTCGCCTCGGTGTGGATGATGGCGCCATCGGCAGCAACGATCTCGCCGGTTTCCGCCAACCGCACCGCGCGCTCGGCGATGAAGCCCGGGTCGTGGATCACGGCCCCCTCCTCCGATCGCGGCACCAGCAGGCCGTTGGGCAGGTAGGCGCGGTCGGCATAGGCCTCGCGGACCACGGGAAAGCCCATCGTTTCGGCCACCTCGACCTGCGCGGAGTTATCGATGGCCAGAATGCCGAGGCCGCGGACCAGTCCCTCGCATGCCGCGAAGCACACAGCGGCGATGGCCGGCTCCTCCGCCGCCATGTTGGCCAGCGCGCCGTGGAGCTTCACGTATCTGAGCGGCACACCTTCCTCGACCGCCAGTTCGGCTAGATCCCGCACCTGCCGGCGCACCATGTCGTCGAGCTCCTGCGGGGGCAGGATCAGCCGTTTGCGCCCGAAATTCTCCGGATCGGCGAAGCCGGGATGCGCGCCCACGGCAACACCATTGGCCCTCGCGGCGCGCAGCGCCACGACCATGCTGATGGAATCCCCCGCGTGGCCGCCACAAGCGATATTGGCCGAGGACACCAGCTCCAGCATGGCCTCGTCATTGCCGATGCCTTCGCCGAGGTCGGCGTTGAGATCGATCCAAGTCATCGCAGCAGCCCCTGCGCCTTCGCCACGGTGACCGGGGTAAACCGCACTTCCGTACCGGGGCGCATCTGCACGAAGCGGTCGAGGTCGGCCGAAATCACGGTGGCGATGCGCGGATAGCCGCCGGTCGGCTGGTGATCGCGAAGGAGGACGATTGGCGTGCCGTCACCGAGAATCTGGATGTCGCCGGCAACGATCGCATCCGAGACCAGCGAGAGGCTTCGGATGTCGGCGAAGACGCCGGTCGTGTCGTCGAGCCGAGCACCCATCCGGTCGAGCTTGGTGGAGATGACGAAGGGCTGGTCCATGAATGCTTCCCGCACCTTCGATGTGAAGAGATCGGCGTGCAGGCCCCAGGTCACCCGGACGGTTCCCCCAGCGCTGACGTTCGGCGGCTCGGCGACGGTGCCGCTGCCCGGGCCCGCGAGAGCAATCTGGTCTCCTGCCCGAAGCGCGCGTCCCTCGAGGCCGCCGAGACCGACGGTCAGGTTGGTGGAGCGACTGCCCATGACCGGTAGGATCGCGACCTCCCGGTCGAAACGGAAATAGCCGTAGTTCCCCGCCGGCCCGGGCGTGATGTCGAGCACATCGCCCCGCTTCAGCTTCGCCGCACCGGGCCAAGGCATGGGCTTGCCATTGACCGTCACGTTGAAGACGCCTCCGGCGAGGCCGACCTGCAACGCGTCGGCGGCCTCCAATGCAAGCCCTGCAGCCGTGAATTCGATGGCAGTCGAGCCTGCCCGCTCCAGAAGCGCGCCGGCTGCCCTGAAGGCACCGCGATCCATCGGGCCCGAGGCGGAGACGCCGTGCGCCAGCATGCCGAAACGGCCTTCGTCCTGCAGCGTGCAGAGCGGTCCGGCGCGAGTGATGCGGATCACGGCAAGGCCTCGAACTGGACCTGGTCGCCGGCTCGGAGTGTGGTCGGCGGCTCGGCCGCCGGCTCGAAATTGCGGAAGTCGGTGTGTCCGATCACGTGCCAGCCGGTAGGGATTGGTGTTGCGGCGATGGCCGTTTGGCCGGCAGCGAACAGGACGGTGCCCGGCGGAACCAGGGGCCGCACCGTCGCACGCCGGGGGAGGGCCAGCTCCGCTGGGTGGAAGCCACAATAGACGAAGCCGGGGGCAAAGCCGGTCGCCAGAACGCGAAGGGGCCGCTCGTTGTGCCCCGCGACGAAGGCGTCGGGCGCTATCTTGAGCGCCGCAGCGACCTCGTCGAGATCCTCGCCGTCGAAGCGAACCGCAATAGAATGGGCAGCGCCGGCAACTTCTTCCCCCGCCGTGCCGATCAGCAGTCGCACTTCACCGGCGAGCTCATCGAACCCGATCTGCCGCGGGTCATACTTCAGCAGCACCGAAACGAGGTTGGGCATGATCTCGGCGACGCCGCGCGGCAACCTCGTGGCGGTCAGCCCACGGGCAAACGCGACGGCACGGCGGTTTGCCGCGTCACTCAGCGTCGTCGCGAAGCGGACCAGCAGGCCAGCGTCGCCAAGCGGCACGATGAGTGGCAGTTGGGCAGTTTCCGAGTCACTCGTCACGGAGAAACCTCTTGCCGAGGCTTCGGGAGGCACCCTGCACCTTGCGGGCTTTGGGCGTCAGGCCAGATGGCCTGCCACCCGGAGTCCGCCGGGCGCAGGGTGGCGGGTAGGGAGGGATTCGAACCCCCGGAACGCTTGCACGTTCGCCGGTTTTCAAGACCGGAGCAATCAACCGCTCTGCCACCTACCCTCGCGTCCTGCCTCTAGCTTTTCGGCCCGCCGCTGTCCAGCAGCAGCGAGTTACCAGCACTAAGACTTCCTGCGCGGCGCCGATTTCGGCCGGCTCTGGGCACGGCGGG
>DATCRS010000553.1:0-8531 GCA_036568845.1 Devosia sp.
GCCCGATCCTGCGTTCAATGCCCGCTTGCGCCTGGCCGTGCAGAACGCGCGTTCGCAGTCCATGCCCAAGGACAACATCGAACGCGCCATCAAGAAGGCGTCAGGCGCGGACGGCGAGAACTACGAAGAGATCCGTTACGAAGGCTATGGCCCCGGCGGCGTCGCCGTGATCGTCGAGGCACTCACCGATAACCGCAACCGGACGGCGTCCAACGTACGTTCGACCTTCTCCAAGAATGGCGGCGCCCTGGGCGAAACCAATTCGGTCGGCTTCATGTTCGACCGGGTCGGCGAGATCGTCTATCCGGTCACTGCCGGCGACGCCGACAAGGTTATGGAAGCTGCCATCGAGGCCGGGGCCGACGACGTCGAGAGCGACGAGGACGGGCACTGGATCTACACCTCTTTCGAATCCATGAACGAGGTGTCGGCCGCGCTGGAGAAGAGCCTGGGCGAGCCGGAATCGGCCAAATTCATCTGGAAGCCGCAGAACAACGTGCCGGTCGATGCCGAAAAGGGCGAGACGCTGCTCAAGCTGATCAGCATCCTCGAGGAGGACGACGACGTGCAGAACGTCTACGCCAACTTCGACATGGACGATGAGACGGCGGCCAAGCTCGGCGCCTAGGCGGCCAGCGGCGAGGCGGTAGTTCCGGCGGGCGAGACCGACACACGGTTTCGCCCGTTTTGCTTGGCGGCATAGAGCTGCTGGTCGGCGATGCGGAACAGCTCGGCGAAGCTGTGTCCGTGGCGGAAGAGCGCGCCGCCCACGCTGATCGAAAGCAGGTGTCGCTTGCCTTCGACGGGTTCGAAAACGAACTCGGCAACCGCCGATCTGATGCGCTCGGCAATCGCGGTTGACTGCGCAGGCTCCGTGCCGGGCAGGAACACAGCAAATTCCTCACCCCCGATGCGGCCGACAAGGTCGCCGGAGCGCACGTTGGAGGTGATGGTCCTGGCAATGTTGCGCAGGGCGGTGTCGCCGTGTTCGTGCCCAAAGCTGTCGTTGATCGACTTGAAGTTGTCGGCGTCGACGACGAGCAGGGCACCGTCGCTCATGCGACCGCTTCTCTTGAGCTCGGCAAGGTAGGCGTCAACCAGCGTGGTGAAGGCGCCGCGATTGAGCACGCCGGTCAGGCTGTCGGTCGACGCGGCAACCGACAGTTGATGATGAGCAATGGCGAGCTCGCGCAGCTTGCTGGTGAGAAAGAACAGCATCGGGCCGGCTAGGATAGTGGGTAGCAGCACGTTGACGACCATGGCGCGTGCCAGTTGCTCGTCGGTCATGGCAGGGAAATTGAACGAGTCGACATAAAGGGCCACGGCCACGCAGAAGCTCGTCCCAATGGTGGTCCAGAGCCACACCCGACCCCAGCCGCGAGGTGAGAAGTCCAGCATTTTGCCCGCGTCAACCCAGAGTTCAGCGTCCTGACGAGGTTGTACGCGGCAAGGCCTGAAAATCGCTCTAGGGTGATCGATAGAGTTTTATCGATTTCATGCGGCAGCGGAGGGCTGGGCTAGCACGGGGTCCTCGGTCACCACGCGGTTGCGCCCCAGGTGCTTGGCCCCGTAGAGGCGGCGATCGGCGGCGCGAAAGAGGTCGCGGAACGAGACCGGCCGGTCGAAGGGGGCGACGCCGACGCTGACCGAGAGCGTATGGGGGATGCCGTCCGGGGCAAATGGAACCCGCTCGACAGCTCGCCGGATGCGCTCGGCAACAACCATCGCGGTTTCGGGCCGAGCGCCCAGCAGGAACACGCCGAACTCCTCGCCACCCAGCCGGCCGACGAGGTCACCCTCGCGGATGCAGGATTTGATGGTCCGCGCGACGAGTTGCAGCGCCTCGTCGCCGTGGTCGTGCCCGAAGCGGTCGTTGACCAGCTTGAAGTTGTCGGCATCGATGACCAGGAACGCACCTTCCTTTGCATGGTCTAGCAGGTCGCAAACTTCGCTGGTGAACGAGCGGCGATTGAGGCAGGCAGTCAGCCAGTCGGTCGAAGCGAGCTGCTGCAGCCGTTGGTTGGCGAGGTGCAGCTGTCGCTGACGGAGCAAGTGATAGAAGATGGCCGGCGCGCCGACGAGGAACGCGACGGTAACCGCGACGCCGATGCCGGTGGGTCCGAGGCTGCGGCCGATGGTGTGGAGGATAATCCCGGTGACGGTGATCGAGAGACCGATGAAGAGAAGGGTGGCCAAGGCCGTCCAGCCGACAAGCGATAGCCACGCGGCCCTGGGCAGTGTGCCCGTGCTCCTTGCCATGATGCGTCCCTTTGCATTCCCGCCCAGACCGTAGAGAGCCAGCCCTCAATGGAAGCTTGCCGGGATGGCTAAGATTTTTCGCATCGGTGAGTTTTCAACAGGTGGATTGTTGCCGGTTTGTTCACTTTGAGGCTGGTAGCGTTCGCCACCTTCCCCTAGAGCTTGATGACCATGGAAAAGGTGCGAATCATCGGGATCGACCCGGGCCTACGGCGCTGCGGCTGGGGCATCGTCGAGAGTTTCGGCAACCGGCTGAGCTTTGTGGCCAGCGGCACCATCACTCCGCGGGTCGATGACGAACTGGCGCGTCGCCTCACCGAGCTCCACCGCGGCCTCGTCGACCTCATCACCCTCTATCGCCCCGATGAGGCGGCCGTCGAAGAAACCTTCGTCTCGGCCGGTGCGCGCTCGGCGCTGCAACTGGGGCAGGCGCGCGGCGTGGCGCTGATGACGCCGGCCTCGCTGGGGCTGCCGGTGGGGGAGTACGCCGCGAACCTCGTCAAGAAATCGATCGTCGGCACCGGGCACGCCGAGAAGGGGCAGATCCAGCTGATGGTCAAGACCTTGCTGCCACAGGCCGAATTCAAGGGCGCCGATGCTGCGGATGCGCTCGCCATCGCCATCTGCCACGCTCACCACCGGGTCCATCGAAAGCTGGCGGTGGGACTGTGATCGGCAAGCTCAAGGGCCTCGTCGATGCGTTCGGCGAGGATTTCGTGCATCTCGATGTCGGCGGCGTCGTCTACGAGGCCTTCTGCTCGAGCAAGACGCTGCAGACCCTGCCGCAGGTGGGACACGCGGCGGTCGTCCATGTCGAAATGATCGTGCGCGAGGACATGATCCGGCTCTATGGCTTTGCCACCGAGGCCGAAAAGATCTGGTTCCGCGTGCTGATGACGGTGCAGGGGGTTGGCGCCCGCGTGGCGCTCTCGATTCTATCCACCCTCACCGTGTCGGAGCTCTCGAGCGCCATCGCGCTGCAGGACAAGACCATGATTGGCCGCGCCAATGGCGTGGGACCAAAACTGGCTGTGCGCGTGGTCACCGAACTGAAGGGCAAGGTGCCGGCGACCGGCGCCATCGACGCCGGCATTCTCGGCCTGCAGGCTGCACTGGGTGAGGGCGTCGCCGGCGGCAATGTCGCCGACGCCGTCTCGGCCCTCACCAATCTCGGCTATTCCAGCGCCCAGGCCTCCGCTGCCGTCGCCCGCGTCGTCGGGCGGGAGGGGGATGGGGTGGCGACGGACAAGCTCATCCGGCTGGGGCTGAAGGAATTGAGCAGCTAGCCTTGCGACAGCGGCGTTTCCTTACTATTCTAAAAAGTAAGGAAGTGGAGATTGGGCCCCATGAATGAGCATGCAACGATCCAGCTACAGTCCACGGTGACCAGCAAGGGTCAGACCACCATTCCCAAGGAATTAAGAGACGCCCTGGGTATCAAGGACGGCACCTCGCTGCGGTGGAAGCTGGAGAATGGCATCCTGACGGTACGGCCCAGGACGAAGCGGATCGAGGATTTTGCCGGCATACTGGGTCCTCCTCCAAATGGGCGGCATGCGACGATCGAGGAGATGAACGAGGCCATCGGTGATGCCGTGGCTGACGACATGCGGCGCATCAACGAGCAGTCCAGCAAAGATGATCGGCGTTGACACAAACGTGCTGGTCCGGCACTTCGTCGGCGACGATCAGGTGCAGGCCGCCATAGCAACTAGGTATCTCTCTGAAAGAACCGAGAGTGATCCGGCCTTCGTTAGTGCAGCCGTCATATGTGAGTTGGTCTGGGTCCTGAAGCGGTTCTACGGCTATGCGGACGCCAAAGTTCACGAAGCGCTCCACTCGCTCTTTGAAAGCTCGAACATAGTGATCGAGCGAATGGAGTTGCTTCATCTGGCAATCGGCGCGGCTCATGAGGCGAACGCCGATATCTCGGACGCGATCATTGCCGCGCTTGCCGCCGATGCCGGTGCCACCAAGACCGTGACTTTCGACAAGGTCGCCGCCAAACGTATCCCCGCCATGGAACTCCTCGCGTGACCGATCTTACCTCCGCTGCTGCCGGCCGCGATGATCCGCTGGACGTCTCCCTGCGTCCTTCCGGGTTCTCCGAGTTCATCGGGCAGGCGGCGGCGCGGGCCAATTTGCAGGTCTTCATCGAGGCGGCCAAGAAGCGCGGTGCGGCGCTCGACCATGTGCTCTTCGTCGGACCGCCAGGCCTGGGCAAGACGACGCTGGCGCAGATCGTGGCGCGCGAGCTCGGCGTCGGTTTTCGCGCCACCTCCGGCCCGGTGATCGCCAAGGCCGGCGACCTGGCGGCACTGCTCACCAATCTCGAAGAGCGCGACGTGCTCTTCATCGACGAAATCCACCGGCTCAATCCGGCGATCGAGGAAATCCTCTATCCGGCGATGGAGGACTATCAGCTCGACCTCATCATCGGCGAGGGTCCGGCAGCGCGTTCGGTGCGGATCGATCTCGCCAAGTTCACGCTGATCGGCGCCACCACGCGCGCCGGGCTTCTGACCACGCCGCTGCGCGATCGCTTCGGCATCCCCGTGCGGCTCAACTTCTATACACCCGAGGAGCTGGTGCTGATCGTCGAGCGCGGCGCGCGCCTGCTCGGCGTCGGCATGGCGCCGGACGGAGCGATGGAGATCGCGCGCCGCTCGCGCGGCACGCCGCGTATTGCGGGCCGGCTCCTGCGCCGGGTCACCGATTTCGCCCTTGTGGACGGTGCCAGGGAGGTCACGCGCTCGGTTGCGGACAAGGCTCTGCTGCGGCTCGACGTCGATGCCCGCGGGCTCGACCTGCTCGACCGGCGGTATTTGAAGACCATCGCCGAGAACTACGGTGGCGGGCCGGTCGGCATCGAAACCATCGCCGCCGCACTCTCCGAGCCGCGCGATGCCATCGAGGAGATCGTCGAGCCCTATCTCATCCAGCAGGGCTTCATCCAGCGCACTCCGCGTGGCCGCATGCTGACCGCGCAGGCGTTTCAGCATCTGGGCTATGCTGTGCCGCAGGGTTTCGTCGGCCAGCAGGCCAGCCTCTTCGAGGAGCCGGAGGCCGACGATTGACCCGCCATATGCTAAGCTTCCGCCTGGATGGCAGCTGCTTCAACTACCGCGTGGCGGCCGTGATCATCGTCGATGGCCACGTGTTGGTCTGCGACGAGGACGATGACGGCTACTCGATGCTGCCGGGCGGTCGGGTGGAACTCGGCGAGTCCAGCCCACTTTCGCTCGCGCGCGAGATCGCCGAAGAGGTCGGCCTGCCAGCTGTGCTGGGGCCGTTGGCCCTCACGTCCGAGAGCTTCTATCGCCGCATGGATCTCGACTTCCACGAGCTCGGCTTCTTCTACCGCGTCACACTGCCCGAGGATGCGCGACCCGACGGCCGGAGCCCGTGGCGGGTGACGCATGACGAAGGCGCCGAGCACCGCTTCCACTGGGTGGCGCTGGACGGCGACGGCATGGACCAGCTCAATCTCAAGCCCGACTGGCTGCGCGAAGTCCTGCGCCGTCTGCCCGAACAGCTGACCCACGTCGTCTACGACGAGCGCGACGATGGCTGATGCCCACCGCATCGCCGTCCGTGTCTACTACGAGGACACCGACTTTTCCGGCAACGTCTATCACGCAGCCTACCTGCACTTCTTCGAGCGGGGGCGCACCGAGTTCCTGCGCGACTTGGGCGTCCATCACTCCGAGCTGGCCACCGTCGGGATCGCCTTTGCGGTGCGTTCGATGTCGATCGAGTTCGAGCAGGCGGCCCATATCGACGACCTGCTGACCGTCATCACCACCGTGAAGGCCGCCACCGGTGCCCGCCTGCAGCTCGAGCAGGCCATCGAGCGGGATGGCGTCGTGCTGACGCGGGCCGACGTCGTGGTCGTCGCCATCACCTCGGCGGGCCGGGCGGCACGGCTGCCAAAACTGCTTCTGGCAGCCGTCACCGCCAGGGCCTGACTACATCGCCGATTTCATCAGCTGCCCGCGCAACTCGCCGTCGGGGTACTTTTCCGTATGCACGTTGAAGTACCAGAGCCCGGCTTCGAGGTCGCTGATCTGCTGGTCGTCCAGGGTCGCCTGGCCGGCGATCGGGCTCGTCAGCATGTCGTTGGGGATCGGCACGACGGGGCCGGCATTCTCGCCTTCCTTGGCGGGCCCATGGAAGTGCGCCGCGGTCGCCGGTCCGGTGAGGCCGTCATAGGTGATCGTCCAGCTCAGGCCTTTCGTGTCGGTGTCCAGGGTGGCCTCGACCTTGCCGGTGCCGGCCGAGTCGTTGGCAGGGACCTCTGCGGCGCCTGTGAGGTCGGCGTTGAACTTGATCTGCTCGGCCCAGACCGGGGCGACGGAGAAGGCAAGCGCGACGGCGGCGGTCGTGATGGTCTTGAGAGACAGTGACATTGTTATTTCCTCCTTGCCCCCGAGCCCCGATGGGGCACTCGCCCGCAACGTCGCTCGCAGAGGCGGGTTGCGTCCCCACCGCTATTTGGTCTTGTGGCGAGCAGGAGTCGGTTTCTTAACCCTTCATTGACCACAATTGAGGCAGTGCAGGCGGACTGCTGTCAAAGGTCTGGGAAACCGGGCTTTTCTCTTAAATTTGACAAATTTGAACCGCATCGACCGAGCACGGGTTTCGGTCGTCGGGGCCGGACTGAAGGGACCTAACTACATGGAAGCCATGGATGCCGTCGGCACGGTCGCTCCGCATGCCGACCTCTCGATTTGGGCGCTGTTCTGGCAGGCGGACCTCATCGTCAAGGCCGTGATGATCGGGCTCTTGGCCGCATCGGTCTGGTGCTGGGCGATCATCGTCGACAAGTCGATGCTCTTTACCCGCGTCAAGCTGGAGATGAACCGCTTCGAGCGCGTGTTCTGGTCTGGCCAGTCGCTGGAAGAACTCTACCAGCAGATGTCGGAGAAGCCCTCGATCGGTCTTGGGGCCGTGTTTGTCGCGGCGATGAAGGAGTGGAAACGGAGCCACGAGCAGAACGCTGCCTCCTTCATCGGCGTGCAGGGGCGGCTCGACAAGGTGCTCGACGTGGCCATTGCGCGCGAAAGCGAGACGCTGGAAAAGCGCCTCTCCTTCCTCGCCACGGTCGGCTCGGCGGCGCCCTTCATTGGCCTTTTTGGCACGGTATGGGGCATCATGAATGCCTTCACCGCCATCGCCCAGGCGTCGAGCACCAATCTCTCGGTCGTCGCGGGCCCCATCGCCGAGGCACTGTTCGCCACGGCCATCGGCCTCGTTGCGGCCATTCCGGCGGTGATCGCGTACAACAAGCTCTCGGGGGATGCGAACAAGATGATAGGCCGTCTCGAAGGCTTTGCCGACGAGTTCTCGACCATCCTGTCGCGCCAGCTCGAAGCCCGGAGTGCCCGCTAAATGGCCATGGCCGTCTCCGGCGGCGGTTCGGGCGGCGGGCGTCGCCGCCGCGGCAGCCGTTCCAAGCCGATGAGCGAGATCAACGTCACGCCGATGGTGGACGTGATGCTGGTGCTGCTCATCATCTTCATGGTCGCCGCTCCGCTGATGACGGTGGGCGTGCCGATCGACCTGCCGCAGACACAGGCGCGGCAGATGAACACCGAACAGAAGCCGATCACCGTGTCGGTCACCCCCGAGGGCGCGATCTTTCTCGGCGACCAACCGGTACTGCTCAACGATCTCGTCGCCCGGGTGAACGAGCAGGCCGCAAACGGCACCGAAGACCGCGTCTATGTGCGCGGCGACCTCGCGGCAAACTATGGCTCCGTGATGCAGGTGATGGGGGCGCTCTCGGGCGCCGGCTACTCGAAGATCGGCCTCATCACCGAGCAACAGCAGCAGGGGCAGGACAACTAGGTTCATGCGGACGGGGCTCACCGTATCGTCCATCGCGCATGCCGGACTGATCGCCCTCGTGGTTATCGGCATCGGCTTTGGACGTCCGATCGAGCCCCCGCCGGTTGAATCCATCGCCGTCGACCTGGTGCCGGTCGAGGAGTTCTCCAACATCCGCGTCGGTTCGCTCGAGAGCGGGATCGTCGAGACCGACACGCCCTCTGCCGTCAATGCGGAAACCCCGGCCGAGCTGGCGCAGCCGACCGGCAACACCGAGGAAGATCAGGTGACGCCGGAGGACAGCCAGAAGGTCACGCCAGCCCCGACCCAGCAGACCGCTCCTGCGCCACCCCCGCAAGCCGAACCCGAACCTGTTCCTGAACCGGAGCCCGAGCCGGCACCCGTGCCGGCGGCACGGCCGGTTTCGCAACCCGAGCCGGAGC
>DATCRS010000554.1:0-2935 GCA_036568845.1 Devosia sp.
AGCTCATCTTCCGCGTCATGATGCCGGTCGCGCGCGCGCCGCTGATGGTCGGTGTGAATCAGGTGATCATGCTGTCGCTGAACATGGTGATCATCGCCTCGATGATCGGCGCCGGCGGGCTCGGCTACCAGGTGCTGCAGGGCATCGGCAGGCTCGAGGTCAGCCGTGGCCTCTTCGCCGGGCTGGGGATTGTCGTCCTGGCGATTGTCTTCGATCGCATCACGCAGTCCTTCGGCAAGCAGCTGCAGGGCCGCATCGGACTCGTGGAGGCACGCTGATGAACGCAGTGGATATCGATCTCAACCTCGCCATCCGCATGCGCGGGGTGACCAAGATCTTCGGCGACGCGCCACAAAAGGCGCTGGAGATGCTGCGGTCGGGTAAGTCGAAAGCCGAGGTGCAGGCCGAGGCCGGTCACGTCGTGGGGCTTCACGACGTGTCGCTCGACGTGGCTCGCGGGCAGATCTTCGTGGTGATGGGGCTGTCGGGTTCCGGCAAATCCACGCTCATCCGCCACGTCAACCGGCTGATCGAGCCCACCGCCGGCGAGATCGTGGTAGATGGCATCGACGTCCTCAAGATGTCGCTGCCCGAACTTCGCACCTACCGTCGCCGGACGGTCGCGATGGTGTTCCAGAAGTTCGGCCTGATGCCGCATCGTACCGTGATAGAGAACGTCGCCTATGGCCTCGAGGTCCGCGGCGTGCCGCGGGCGGAGCGGTTGGCCGAGGCGGAGAAGTGGATCGAGACGGTTGGGCTCGCGGGTTACGAGCAGAGCCGCATCCGGCAACTGTCCGGTGGGCAGCAGCAGCGCGTCGGCCTCGCCCGGGCGCTGGCGCTCGATACCGACGTCATCCTGATGGACGAGGCGTTCTCGGCCCTCGATCCGCTGATCCGTTCGGGCATGCAGGACCAGCTCATGCAACTGCAGAAGTCGCTGGGCAAGACCATCCTCTTCATCACCCACGATTTCGACGAGGCGCTGAAGATCGGCGATCGCGTTGCCGTGCTCAAGGACGGCAGCGTGCAGCAGCAGGGCAAGCCGGAAGAGATCGTGCTCAAGCCTGCCAATGAGCATGTCGAGGAGTTCGTGCGCGAGGTGAACAAGGCACGGGCCATCCATGTCCGCACCATCATGGAACGCGGCGAGACCGAGCCATGCCAGTACTCGGTCTCGGAAAACGCCCGCTGCGAGGACGTGCTGCCGCTCTTTGCCGATCACGCCTGGGTCGGGGTCAACGACGAGTCCGGACGGCAGATCGGGCGGATCTCGGCCAAGCAGGTAATCAAAGCGCTGGCCCGCTACGGGTCGACGCCTGCCTGACCGTCAGTCGGACGGGGCGCCCCGAGCGCCCCGTTCACACATCTGCCTGATCCTACTGGCAGAGCTGCGTATGGCTGCCTAGATTAGCCGAACGTCGGTTCAGAACAGTGAGACAGCATATGTCCGGACACCCCGCCTTCGAGCTCCTCCGCGAAGAGACGATCCCAGAAGTCAGCTCGGAGGCGAAGCTCTACCGGCACAGGAAGACGGGGGCGGAGGTGCTGAGCCTCGTCAACGACGACGAAAACAAGGTGTTCGGCATCACCTTCAAGACGCCGCCCGAGGATTCGACCGGCGTCGCGCATATCCTCGAGCATTCGGTACTCTGCGGCAGCCGCAAGTACCCGGTGAAGAAACCCTTTGTGGAATTGCTCAAGGGTTCGCTCCACACCTTTCTCAACGCCATGACGTTCTCGGACAAGACGGCCTATCCGGTCGCCAGCCAGAACCTCCAGGACTTTTACAACCTCGTCGACGTCTATCTCGACGCGGTGTTCTTCCCGCTCATCACCGAGGACACGTTCCGGCAGGAAGGCTGGCACTACGAGCTCGAATCCAGCCAGGCGCCGATGGTCTACAAGGGCGTCGTCTTCAACGAGATGAAGGGCGCCTATTCGTCGGCGGCCGCGGTGCTGGGGAAGAAAAGCCAGCTCTCGCTCTATCCCGACACCACCTATGGGGTGAACTCGGGCGGCGACCCGGCGGCGATCCCGAACCTCACCTACGAGTACTTCAAGACCTTCCACGAGAAGTTCTACCACCCCTCGAACGCGCGCATCGTCTTCTACGGCGACGACGATCCGGAGGAGCGGCTCTCGATCCTCGACAAATATCTTGGGCAGTTCGACCGCATCGAGGTGAAGAGCGACATCCCGCTGCAGCCCCGCTGGAGCGAGCCCAGGCGCATCGTCGAAACCTATGCGGCGAGTGAACAGGAGGCCGGCAAGAAAGCGGCGATGGTCACCGTCAACTGGATGGCCGACGAGCAGAAGGACCCCGTGACGGTGCTGGCGCTCAACGTGCTCGAGCACATCCTCGTGGGTAACGCGGCCTCGCCGCTCCGCAAGGCGCTGATCGATTCCGGCCTCGGCGAAGGCATGACCGGCTCGGGCCTCGTCGAGGACATGAAGCAGCCCTACTGGACCGTCGGCCTCAAGGGCATCGACGAGAAGGATGCCGATGTCGTCGAAACGCTGATCCTCGCGACACTGGAAAAGCTGGCGCGTGACGGCATCGACAAGGAAACCGTGGAGGCATCGGTCAACTCGCTCGAATTCGCCATGCGCGAGAACAATACCGGCTCGTTCCCGCGCGGCATTTCGCTGATGTTCCGGTCCATGCGCACCTGGCTGCATGGCGGCGACCCGCTGGAGCCCTTGAGCTTCGAAGCGCCGTTGGCCGAGCTCAAGGAGCGGCTGGCGAAGGGCGAGCGGGTGTTCGAGGACCTCATCAAGTCCCAGCTCATCGACAACAAGCACCGCACCACGGTGCTCTTGAAGCCCGATCCGGAGCAGGGCGCGCGCGAGGCGGCCGAAGAGCGGGCCAAGCTCGACGTCGCGCAGCGCGCAATGACGCCGGAGGCGATCGAGCTGGTGCGCGAGACCACCCGCA
>DATCRS010000555.1:0-7292 GCA_036568845.1 Devosia sp.
CGAAGAGGGCCAGCGCAAAGTTGAGACCATTCAATGCTGCCGCTACGAGAAACGGCGCGCGCAGCCAGATATCGCCCAGTATGCCGCCCAGGACCGGGCCGATGATGAAGCCGATGCCGAACATCGCATGGAAGTAGCCGAAGCGCTGGGCGCGCTGATCTTCGGCCGAGATATCGGTGATGTAGGCAGTCGCCACCGCCAT
Organism: Devosia sp.; assembly: GCA_036568845.1. Classification (GTDB taxonomy): domain Bacteria; phylum Pseudomonadota; class Alphaproteobacteria; order Rhizobiales; family Devosiaceae; genus Devosia_A. The sequence goes on from DATCRS010000555.1 coordinate 203, forward strand.
GTTGGCGCTGGTGAGGCCGGCGATGGCGCGGCCCAGCACCAGCATCCAGAGCTCAGGCGCAAAGGCCATGATGAGATAGTCGATCGCGGCGCCGGCAAGCGACACCAGCAGCACGGGCCGGCGTCCATAGCGGTCGGAGAGGACTCCGAGCACCGGCGAAAACAGGAACTGCATGGCCGAATAGAGCGCCAGCATCAGCCCGAAGAGGGGCGCCACCTCGGCCGTGTGCGCCACCTCGCGCAGCAGCGCGGGTAGAATCGGAAAGATGAGGCCGATGCCGACGGCATCAAGGGTCACGGCGGCAAGAATGACCACGAGGGCCTTGTTCATCGTCTCTCTCCCGATTCTTGTTGTCGCTATGTGGTCACGGCGCCGTGAATTCCAAGGCCGTGGTCATCACGGCGGCGTGCCGGGCCGTGTTCTTTATTCGTTCTCATGCACGAGGGCAACCAAAACCACGCTGCACCGACCGCCCGTGGTGGTCTGCGTCGCGCCTTGGCTAGGGGGTGGTCAGAAGTACCCGTGCCCGGCCACCCAGATGCCGCGCAGGACCGGTAACCCGTCGGTGACACGTACCCGGAGCAGGTCGGCTCGAAGGCCAGGCGCGATGCGGCCCCGATCTGAAAATCCGAGGAGATCGGCCGGCGCGGCGGTCACCGTGCGGATCCCTCCGGCCAGGTCACCCAGACGCTCGCCGAGGATAAAAGCCGCGTGCAGCAGGCTGCCCGGAACGTAGTCGGACGTGAGCGCGTCGAGCAGGCCTGCTTCGGCCAGTGGCATGGCGCCGACATTGCCGGAGTGCGAGCCGCCCAGCACGACATTGGGTGAACCCATGACGATACTCATTCCGAGTTCGCGGCCTCTTTGCGCGGCCGCCATGGTGGTGGGGAACTCGCTGATCGAGATGCCGTCGCGATGCGCCTCGTCGACGTCGCCGACGGTGGTGTCGTCGTGGCTGGCTATGCGGATCTCGTGCTCGGCGCCGAGTCGGCCGATCAGCTCGCGGGCCGGCGGGACGTGACGCGCCTGGTCGGCGCGGCGGCCGGCCAGGTAGAGGTCGAATTCCTCGTCGGTCCAGACATTGTTGTTCTTCTTGCGCCGGAACTCGCGGTAGATTCCGACATCGGCCCACTGCCGCTGGCCCGGGGTGTGGTCCATCATCGAGAGCAGGCGCAGCAGCGGATTGCCGATGTGGGTTTCGATCAGCGCGGGCAGCCCGGCGTCCGAGAGCTCGCAGCGGAAGTGGAAGAAGTGGTCGGCCTTGAGGAGGCCCGCCTGCCGCGCGGAGGTCACCGCGTCGATGGCAACGGTCAGCATGCGGCTGCGGGAGCCGCCACTGTCGTAGTCACCCATGGAAAGTGCATCGAGCACGGTGGTGATGCCGCTGCCGAGGAGCTGCCAGTCATGCGCCAGCACGGCGGCGGTAGCGGAGGGCCAGCGCACAGCCGGACGCGGATGGAGGTGATGCTCGATATTGTCGGTGTGGAGGTCGATGAGCCCGGGTAGGAGGTAGTCGCCCTCGCAGTCGAGCACCGGCGCGCCGGGGACGGAACCATCGGCGATGCGGCCATTGACGATGTCGAGATCGCCCTCCTCGACGCGGTCGTCGAGCACGATCCGCGCGTTACGCAGGCTCAGCGTCCCCATGAGCCCTGCCCTCTGTTCCGACGCCAACTTGTCCATGAGCCGATTCCTCGCCACCAAAGGCGGCTCGCTACCGCTCAATCATTGCAGCTTTGCGACAAATGAAAACGGCGCCCGATGGGCGCCGTTCCTGTTCTGTGATCCCTGCCCCGTTAGTGCGGCAGACCTGACGGGTTTTCCTCGCCTTCCAGCGGGTCAAGTGCCGGGGTGGCCGCCGCGGCGGCTGCGGCCGCCTTGTCGTCGTCCCAAGTCCATTCGATCGGCTCGGGCTGGCGGACGAGGGCATGCTTGAGCACCTCCTCCATCCGGCTCACCGGGATGATCTCCATGCCCTTGGTGACGATATCCGGGATCTCTTTGAGGTCACGGGTATTCTCCTCGGGGATCAGCGCCGTCTTGATGCCTGACCGGAGTGCTGCGAGCAGCTTCTCTTTGAGCCCGCCGATGGGCAGGACCCGCCCTCTGAGCGTGATCTCGCCCGTCATCGCAACATCGTGCCGGACCGGGATGCCGGTCATCACCGAGATGATGGCGGTGGCCATGGCGATGCCCGCCGACGGACCATCCTTGGGTGTCGCGCCTTCCGGCACGTGAACGTGGATGTCGCGTGTGTCGAAAACCGGCGGCTTGATGCCGAAATCGGTGGCGCGCGAACGGACGTAGCCGTTGGCGGCCGAGATCGATTCCTTCATCACTTCCTTGAGATTACCGGTAACCGTCATGCGACCCTTGCCGTGGGTCATCACGCCTTCGATGGTCAGAATCTCGCCGCCGACCGGGGTCCAGGCGAGACCGGTGACCACGCCGACGGACGGCTCGGCATCGATCTTGTCGTTCCGGAAGATGGCCGGGCCGAGATATTCCTCGATCAGCTTGGCCTCGATCGTGACCTTCTTGAGCTTCTTGGTCATCAGATCGCGAACCGCCTTGCGCATCAGCTTGGATATTTCGCGCTTTAGGTTACGGACGCCGGCTTCCCGCGTGTAGTTGCGGATGACCGACATCAGCTCAGCATCGCCGATGACGAATTCCTTGGCCTCGAGCCCGTTTTCCTTGAGGGTTTCGGGGATGAGGTGCCGCCGGGCGATCTCGAACTTCTCCTCTTCAGTGTAACCCGACAGGCGGATGATCTCCATGCGGTCCATCAGCGGACCGGGAATGTTGAGCGTGTTCGAGGTGGTTACGAACATCACATCCGAAAGGTCGTAGTCGACCTCGAGGTAGTGATCGGCAAAGGTGTGGTTCTGCTCGGGGTCGAGCACTTCCAGCAGCGCCGAGGACGGATCGCCGCGGAAGTCCTGGCCCATCTTGTCGATCTCGTCGAGCAGGAACAGCGGATTGGACTTGCCCGCCTTCTTCAGCGACTGGATCACCTTGCCCGGCATGGAGCCGATATAGGTCCGGCGGTGGCCGCGAATCTCGGCCTCGTCACGCACGCCGCCCAGCGCCATGCGCACGAACTCGCGGCCGGTCGCCTTGGCGATCGAACGGCCGAGCGAGGTCTTGCCGACGCCCGGAGGACCGACGAGGCAGAGGATCGGTCCCTTGAGCTTGCCGGTGCGGGACTGCACCGCAAGGTACTCGAGAATACGTTCCTTGACCTTTTCCAGGCCGTAGTGGTCGTCGTCGAGCACCTGCTCGGCATAGGCCAGGTCGCGCTTGACCTTGCTCTTCTTGCCCCAGGGGAGCGTGAGCAACGTGTCGAGATAGTTCCGCACGACGGTGGCTTCGGCCGACATCGGGCTCATGGTCTTGAGCTTCTTGAGCTCACCCTCGGCCTTCTGCCTGGCTTCCTTCGAAAGCTTGGTCTTGGCGATGCGCTCTTCGAGCTCGGTGATCTCGTTCGAGCCTTCCTCGCCATCGCCCAGCTCGCGCTGGATGGCCTTCATCTGCTCGTTGAGATAGTACTCGCGCTGCGTCTTCTCCATCTGCCGCTTGACGCGGGAGCGGATGCGCTTTTCCACCTGCAGCACGCCGATCTCGCCTTCCATGAGGCCGAGAATCTTCTGCAGCCGCTCGGCGACGGAGACGGTGGCGAGCAGGTCTTCCTTCTCGTTGATCTTCACAACGAGGTGGCTGGCGATGGTGTCGGCGAGCTTACTTGGATTGTCGATCTGGCTGACGGCGGTCACGACCTCGGCCGAAATCTTCTTGTTGAGCTTCACATAGCTCTCGAACTCGCTCTGCGCCGAACGCGCCAGCGCTTCGATCTCGACGGCGTCGCCCTCGGGCTCGGCGAGAATGCTCGCTTCGGCTTCGAAGTAATCTACGGTCTGCAGGTAGCGGTCGATCGTGGAGCGGTGCAGACCCTCGACCAGCACTTTTACCGTACCATCTGGGAGCTTCAGAAGCTGGAGCACGGAGGCGATGGTGCCGGTGGCGTAGATCTGATCAGGCGACGGATCGTCGTCCTGCGCGTTCTTCTGCGTCACGACGAGGATGTGCTTGTCGTCGCGCATGACCTCTTCGAGCGCTTTCACCGACTTTTCGCGGCCGACGAAGAGCGGCACGATCATGCCTGGGAAGACGACGATGTCACGCAGCGGGAGGACCGGATAAACCCGGTCCCGGTCGAATTCAGCGGCGCTTGTGGTAGCGTCCGACATTGGCGGTCCTTTCCTGGTGCGCTGGTAAGGCTGGAGGAGGAGAAGCGCACCCTATTGGCAATCAGCGTGCCCCTTGAGCGAAGCGGGATGGCTGATTCTGAGATGTTAGATAGGTTCTCACCATCCTAGGGCAAGTCAACCTAACCGAAATGGCGGGCGAAATCTTGATGCAGATCAGACACGTGATCCATCCGCATCGCTGCCGCCGACCGGAGGGCCGACATAGCGCGCCCGAGGCCGGAGAAGCTGGCCGGAGGCCACCTGTTCGAGGATGTGCGCGAGCCAGCCCACGGTCCGCGCCAAGGCGAAGATGGTGATCGGCGCCTCCTTCGGCAAGTGGTGGATATGGGTCAACGCGGCGAGCGCGAAATCGATGTTTGGCCGTTCCCCGGTCAACTCTTCTGCCGCGGCGGCCAGATCGCGATAGGCCTGCGGCAACTCGAGCGTGCCGAGAAGCTCGGTGGCGCGAATATCCCCGGCGGGATAGAGCTTGTGACCGAAGGCGGGGATGGCTCGCCCCTGCTCCAGCCATTCACGGACGGCCGTGCCTGCCCCCGCTGACCGGACCCGCTCGACGATGGCGAAGACGCTGGTCGAGGCGTCGCCGTGAAGTGGGCCGGTAAGAGCAGCGAGCCCGGCCAGCGTACCGGCGGCGAGGGACGCGCCGGTGGAGACCGCGACGCGCGCCGCAAAAGTCGAAGCATTGAGTTCGTGGTCGGCGAGAAGCACGAGAGTCCGCCGCAGCTGGTCCTTGAGCTCGGGCTTGCCCCAGAGATTGGCGAGCCGGCTATGGAGCGAGCCGTGGGTCTGCCCAGTCAGCGCGGCGGCGACCGTCATGAGGATCGAGCCGGCCTCCGGCCGCAGCACCTGTTCGGAACGGGCATAGCTCGGCGCATCGAGTGAGGCGCGCTGGGCCAGCACGGCGAACGCGGCCGGCAGTCCACCGGCAGCGACCTCGGCCGGCGGCGCAGACGCTGCGTCATGCCAGTCGCCACCCCAGAGCAGCGTCGCGACATTCTCGACCCGCGCCGTGCGGGAGAGCACTGCGGCGTCCTTGCCGCGGTAGTAGAGCCGGCCGCCCACCACGGTCGAAAGCGCCGAGGGCAGGACCGGATCGCCCCATTTCACCGTCTCCGCCGCCACCGTCTCGGCGCTGCGGCGGCCGCGTGCCCTGGCGGCGAGCCGCTCGACATCCTCGGCATTGTAGAGGCTGCGCCGACTGTCGGCAGGATCGGGCTTGGCCGCGATGCGGCCGCGGCTGACATTGGCGTAGAGGGTCTGCGGCTTGCTCCCCAACCGGGCCAGCGCCTCGCTCGCTGTCAACCACATGGCAGCCTCACGTTGATCAATCGCATCAAGATTGACGTCAATCTTACGCCTCCTATCTTCCCGCGCAACAGCGAGGTGAGAGATGAGCGACGGACTGGAAAACGTGGTTGCAGCCGAGACGGTGCTCTCGGATGTGGATGGGCTCGCCGGAAGGCTGATCATTCGCGGCTTACCGTTGGAAGCACTGACCGGCCACATGAGCTATGAGAGCGTCTTGGCCCTGCTTTGGGACGGCTTCTTCCCTGAGCTGCCGGACAACCTGGTAGGGCCGCTGGCCGAGGCACGCGCTACCGTTTACCGCATCGTCGAGCGCGAAGAGGCGCTGCTTGGGGAACTGCCGGCATATGACGGCGTGCGCGCGATACTGGCACGCCTGCCCGATGGCTCGGACCTCGACACGGCGCTGTTGTTGACCGCGGCGCCGGCCGTCGTGCTCCCAGCCGCCATACGGCTGCAGGCCGGCAAACCCCCGCGCCGCCCGGAGCCTGGCCTCGGACATGCGGCCGACATGCTGAGCATGCTAGGCGACGTCCCGGCCGATCCGGCGCTGGCTGCCGGACTCGACAGCTACCTTGTCACCGTGATCGACCATGGGCTCAATGCCTCGACCTTCGCGGCTCGCGTCGTCGCCTCGACCCTTGCCGGCCTCAACTCCTCGGCGCTGGCGGCCATTGGCGCGCTGAAGGGGCCGCGGCACGGCGGCGCGCTTGGCCCCGTTCTCGACATGCTCGACGCCATCGGTTCGCCCGAGAACGCGGGCCCATGGATCGAGAACGAACTCGCGAACGGCCGGCGGCTGATGGGTTTCGGCCACCGCATCTACCGCGTGCGGGACCCGCGCGCCGACGTGCTGAAGGCCGCGCTCGAGCGGCTGGCGAGATCCGGTGCGGTGGACACCACGCGCATCGAGCTCGCCCAGCACGTGGAAGCCACGGCGCTCGCGGCACTCAAGCGCCACAAGCCGGACCGAGTGCTCGCGACCAATGTCGAGTTCTACCCGGCCCTGCTTCTCGAAGCGCTCGGCTTCCCGCGCGAGACCTTCACCGCCATCTTTGCCGCCAGCCGGATTGGTGGCTGGATCGCTCACGCCCGGGAGGAGGCCGCCAACGGCCGGTTGATCCGGCCGAAGTCGGTCTATTTTGGGCCGCAGCCCAAGCAGGCGGCCTAAGCCGCGGCGGGCTTGGGTGGAAGCTGGCCGAAGGGTGTGGAGGTGGAAATCGCCAGCTCCTCCTCAGTCATGTCGGCCGGAATATCGGCGAAGAGCGGGGTCGAAAGGTAGCGCTCGCCGGTATCGGGCAGCATGGCGAGGATGTTCGATCCGGCCGGCGCCTCCTCGGCGATCTTCAGCGCTGCCGCGAAGGTGCCACCCGCCGTGATGCCGACGAAGATGCCTTCCTTCTGCGCAAGTTGCTGGCTGTACTTCAGCGCGTCGGGCCCCGGAATGGTGAGAATGCGGTCGAAGAGCTTTTCGGTAACCGCGTCGCCGGTGATCTTGGGGATGAAGTCCGGGC
>DATCRS010000556.1:0-6284 GCA_036568845.1 Devosia sp.
TGCCGAGATCGAACGGGGTGGCGCTGGCATCGAGGGCGCGGATGGTGAGGCCAAGGAGGCGATCATGCGGGTCGCGCTCGGGGAGGAGCCGCAGGTGGTCGCAGAGCAGCTGGCAGGCATAGAGTCTGGTGCGGTCGGCGATGAGGCCGGCGGCGCGGGAATCGGTGACTTCGAGATTGAAGGTGCCGAGGTGCTCTTCGAGGCGTGCGCGCCATGTGAGTTGCACGGAATTGCCGGGCTGGAGCGTCGCGGCGAGCTTGGTCGAGCGGCCGCCGCGGATGAGACCGAGATGTCGCCCCCTGCCCTCGACCATCACCTCGGCAATGACGCTGGTCTCGCCGTGACGCCGCACCCCGATGATGAGACCCTCACCGGTCCATTCCATCGGCTATTGGGTCCAGTCCAGCCCCATTTCGCGGTAGCGCTCGGGGTCGTCGCCCCATTTCTCGCGCACCTTGACGAAGAGGAAGAGATGCACCTTGGTCTCGAACATCTCCATGAGCTCGGCCCGCGCGTCGGCACCGATGGCCTTGATGGTCGCGCCGCCGGCTCCGAGGACGATCTTCTTGTGGGTGTCGCGGGTGACGTAGATCACCTGGTCGATGCGATAGGAGCCGTCCTTCTGGACGGTGAACTTTTCGGTCTCGACGGTGGCGTTGTAGGGGATCTCGTCGTGGATGCGGAGGAAGAGTTTTTCGCGCGTCACCTCAGCGGCGGTGAGCGCCAGGGTGAGGTCAGTGAGGTGGTCTTCCGGGAAGTGCCAGGGACCGAGCGGCGCATTGGCCTCCGCCCAGGCGAGGAAATCGCGCACGCCATCGCCGTTCATGGCGGAGATCATGAACGTCTCCTTGAACGGCAGGCGGTCGTTGAGCGCCTTGGCGAGGGCAAGCAGTTTCTCGCGCTTCAAAAGATCGATCTTGTTGAGCACGAGGACGCGCGGATTGCGAACCTGCGATAGGCCCTCAAGCAGTGAGTCAACTTCGGCCGTTATCCCCCTTTCGGCGTCGACGATAAGGGCGACGAAGTCGGCGTCGCCGGCGCCCGACCAGGCGGCTTCGACCATCGCCCGGTCGAGCCGGCGTTTCGGGGCAAAGATGCCGGGGGTGTCGACGAAGATCACCTGCGAGGGCCCGTCGGTGACGACGCCGCGGACCTGGGCACGCGTCGTCTGCGCCTTGTGCGTGACGATCGAAACTTTGCTGCCGACGAGCGAATTCAGCAGCGTCGACTTGCCGGCATTGGGGGCGCCCACCAGCGCGATGAAGCCGCAGCGGGTCTGTTCGGGAGTGTCGGTCAAAGCGTTTCCCGCCACACTTTCTCGCGGATGAGGAAGCGTTCGGCGGCCTTGTGTTCCGCGAGCTTCTTGCTCGGGCCGGTGGCGGCCAGCGGCTCGTAGCCGCTGAGCTGCACCGAGATGGTGAATTCGGGGGCGTGGTCGGGGCCCTTGCGCTCGACCTCGGTATAGAGCGGCGGTTCGCGGCCCTTGCTCTGGGCCCACTCCTGCAGCGTGGTCTTGGGGTCGGCGCGAACGTTGCCGGCATGCTCGATCTGCGGGCCGAAGAGGCGCTCGACCACCTCATAGGCCTGCCCGAGGCCGCCGTCGCAGTAGATGGCGCCGATTACAGCCTCGGCGATGTCGCCGAGGATGGCCTCCTTGTTGGCGCCGCCGGTGCGGGCTTCGCTCTCGCCCAGGTGCATCTCCTTGCCCAACTCGAGCTCGCGGGCGATGGCGGCGCAGGTCTCCTTACGCACCAGAGCGTTGAGAGAGCGGGAGAGCTCGCCCTCATTGGCCTTGGGAAGGCGCCGGTAGAGCATGTCGGCGACGACGAGGCCGAGCACGCGGTCGCCGAGGAATTCAAGACGCTGGTAGCTCTTTTCCACCCGCTTGCCGGGCGAAACCGAGCTCGAATGCGTGAGGGCGCGGTCGAGCAGCTCCGGGTCCGCGAAGCGGTAGCCGAGCCGGGCCTCGAGCCGTTCGTGGCTGCGCCCCCGTGGCATCAGTCGTAGACGGACTGGAACATGCGGTCGAGCCGCAGGGTTTCGGGCCACTCCCAGAGGGCCCAGGGCGCCCGGTTATCCTTGACCGAGAAGAAGCGGGCCTCGGCCTTGCCAATGAGGTTGTCGGCCGGCACATAGCCCACATTCGACAGCACGCGGCTGTCGGCCGAGCGATCGCGGTTGTCGCCCATCATGAAGTAGTGGCCCTCGGGCACGACATATTCGGCCGTATTGTCGAGCGGCTGATCGTCCGAGATTTCCTGGATGGTGTGGGTGACGCCGGAGGGCAGCGTCTCCTTGTAGACCTTCACCGGCACGTCGCGGTACTTGCTGTCGCGGTCGATCGCGTCGCCCACGAGCTCGCGCTCGACCATGGTGCCGTTGATGAACAGGCGCCCCTGCTTCATCTGGATGCGATCGCCCGGCAGGCCGATGACGCGCTTGATGTAGTCCTCGTTGGTCGGCTCGTTGTGGAAAACCGCGATGTCGCCCTGCTTGGGCGCGCTGCCAAAGAGGCGGCCGTTGAACGGCAGCGGGAAGATGAAGCTGTACTTGCCGTAGCCATAGGTGAACTTGCTGGCCACGAAGTAGTCGCCGATCATCAGGGTCGACTGCATCGAACCGGTCGGGATGGAGAACGGCTGGAACAGGAAGGTCCGGAACAGCACAGCAATGATCAGCGCCTCGACGATCACGACGATCGTGTCGATCAATTCACTGCGCGCGGTTTTCTTCTTTTCCACCTTGGTGGCTGCTTGGCTCATCTGGTCCCAGACTTTCGGGTCAAAAAGTGGTTACGGGAGCGCTGCCGACTGGTCAACCGGAAGCGCCTCGATGATGACAAAGGCCTGGGCCATGCCGCCATCGTCGGTGATGGTGAGGTGGATATGAGGCTTCATGCCGGCTGGCACAAGCCGCTCAAGAACTCTTGCAGCACCGTTGGTCAGGTGCATGGTCGGCTTGCCCGATGGCAAATTGACGACGCCGAGGTCGCGCCAGTAGACACCCCAGCTCATCCCCGTGCCCAGTGCCTTGGCGCAGGCCTCCTTGGCGGCGAAGCGCTTGGCATAGGAGGCCGCGCGCTGCGCCCGGCCATCGGATTTCCGTCGTTCGATCTCGGTGAAGCAGCGCTGCGTGAAGCGTTCGCCGTACCGGGCGAGCGTCTTTTCCACACGTCCGATTTCGCAAAGATCGTTGCCGAGGCCGATGATCATGAGTTGGCCCCCTCTACCTTCTCCCCTTGAGGGAGAAGGTGCCCGAAGGGCGGATGAGGGGTATGTCTCGACATCCGCAATAGCCGAGAGATACCCCTCATCCGTCTCGCGCTGACGCGCGATCCACCTTCTCCCTCAGGGGGAGAAGGGGTCCCGACTGCAAGATCCCAGATCACGCCAGCCCCCGGCTTCCCGGCTTCACGGCAGGGATGGCGGCCAACTCAGGGGGCAGCTGGTCGGCGGGATAGGCTGGGACCTTGTACTCGACCAGCGAGACCAGCGGCACGCCGATCTCGGCCTCGCCGGCGGAGCGGTCGATGATGCAGGCTGCAGCCACGACGTTGGCCCCCAGTGCGCGGATGGCCTCGACGCATTCGCGGATTGAGAGGCCGGTGGAGACGATATCCTCGACGACGATCACCTTCTCGCCCGGCGCGACGGAGAAGTTGCGGCGCAGCTGGAAGACGCCGTCGACGCGCTCGGTGTAGATGGCCGGCACGCCCAGCTGACGCGCCGTTTCGTAGCCCGGAACGATGCCACCGACCGCGGGAGATACCACTTGCGAGATGTCTCCAAAGCCTTCGGCGCGGATTTTCTGCGCAAGTGCACGGCAGAGGATCTCGGTCTTCTCCGGCCGGCGGAAGACGAGGGCCTTCTGCAGGAAGATCGGCGAGCGGAGCCCGGACGACAGGATGAAATGGCCCTCCAGGAGCGCGCCGCACTCGCGAAAGATGTTCAGCACCTCTTCGGTATTCACGCGGGCTCCTTTTGCCTGGGCTGCTGGGCCCACTCGATTTCGTTGAGGCTCATGGCCTCGGCGACGGGCGCCCGCTGCACGGACGAGAGGCCGGGCGTGAGCTTGAGTTGACTCAGCACGTCGGTGAGCTGCGCCAGGTCGCGCACTTCGAGTTCTATGATGAACTTGTGGAAGTCCGGCGACCCCATGCGCATGCTCATATTATGGATGTTGGCTTCGCAGGCGGCAATCGCTGACGAAAGCTGGGCCAACGACCCCGGCCGATTGACGGCGAGCACCGAGATGACCGCCTTATGGGTGGAGTGCTCGCGGCCGGTGATATCCCAGCGCACGTCGATCCAGGCGACGTCGGAATCGTGCAGCTCGACCAGAGCGTCCGAGTGGATCGGGTAGACGACAATCGGCGCACCTGGCCGCATGATGCCGACCAGCCGGTCGCCTGGAACGACGCCCTCCGGCGACACTTCGATGCGGGTATTGAAGTCGAGCTGCTCGAGCGCCGCACGCGCGTTCGGGCCTGAACGCTGCCCACCGGGCACACGGAACTTGAAGAAGTCGGTGGCGCGCAGTGCGAACCAGCCTTCGGCCTTGTCGGGCACCGGCAGGTCCACTTTCTTCGAGCGGCGCTTGCGGAGCCCCTTCACCTCGGCGACGTGGTTGGCGAGGCTGTCGGATGCGACCTTGCCTTCACCCACGGCGATGAGCAGCTCGCGCTTGCTGGCGAAACCCAGCCGCTCGGCCAGTGCCTTGCCTTCTGCATCGTCGACAGTCACCCCCTCGCGCTCGAGGATGACCGAAAGAACGTGCTCGCCGAGGGCATAGGCGCGTTGCTGCGCCGCCTGGCGCACGGCACGGCGGATGGCGGCGCGCGCCTTGCCGGTCGCGGCGATATTCTCCCAGTTGCTGGGCGGCAGGTGATTGTGGTCGCGGATGATCTCGACCTCGTCGCCGGACCGCAGCTGCGTCACCAGCGGCATGATGGCGCCGTTGATCTTGGCGCCCACGCAGGTATCGCCGATGTCGGTATGGAGCGCATAGGCGAAGTCGATGGGCGTGGCCCCGCGCGGGAGGGCGATAAGGCGCCCGCGCGGAGTGAAGCAGAACACCTGGTCCTGGAAGAGCTCGAGCTTGGTATATTCGAGGAACTCTTCACCCGAACCGCCCTTGGTCAGGTGCTCGATGGTGGCTCGCAGCGAGGCGAAGGCCTTGCTCTCCCCCTCGAGGCCATGGAGGCTGCCTGTCGCTCCCTCTTTGTACAGAGCATGCGCCGCGATGCCATACTCGGCGACGCGATGCATCTCGTCGGTGCGAATCTGCAGCTCGGCACGCTGGCGCCCTACCCCGACGATCGTGGTGTGTATGGAGCGGTAGTCGTTGTGCTTGGGGACGGAGATATAGTCCTTGAACCGGCCCGGCACGACCTTCCAGTTGGTATGGACGATGCCCAGGGCGCGGTAGCAGTCGGCGACCGTCGGAACGATGATGCGGAACCCGATCATGTCCGACAGCTGCTCGAGCGCGATGGCCTTACGGTCGATCTTGGTAAAGATCGACCACGGAGACTTCACGCGAGCAGAAACCTTGGCCTCGATACCTTCGGCGCGAAGCCTTTCGGAGAGCTCGGCCTTGATGGTCGAGATCGTCTCGGCGAACTCGGACTGCATCTCCTCGAGCCGGCTGGTGATGGCCCGATATGGCTCGGGTTGCAGCACCTTGAACGACAAGCCCTCGAGTTCGGAGCGCATGTCCTGCATACCCATGCGGCCGGCCAGCGGCGCATAGATCTCCATTGTCTCGGTGGCGATGCGCTTCTGTTTCTCAGGCGCCATGAACTGCAGCGTGCGCATGTTGTGCAGCCGGTCGGCGAGCTTCACCAACAGGACGCGCACGTCGGCGGAGATGGCGAGCAGCAGTTTTCTGAGGTTCTCGGCCTGCGCTTCTTCGCGCGTGACGAGCTGCAGGCGCTCGATCTTGGTCAGGCCGTCGACGATCGCACCGATCTCGGCGCCGAAGATCTGGTCGATCTCGGCGCGGGTCGCATCGGTGTCTTCGATGGTGTCGTGGAGCAGAGCAACCGCGATGGTGGCATCATCGAGTTTAAGGTCGGTGAGGATGGCCGCCACTTCGAGCGGGTGGTTGAAGTACGGATCGCCGGAGGCGCGCTTCTGGCTGCCATGCTTTTGCATGGCGTACACGTAGGCCTTGTTGAGAAGCGCCTCGTCGGTGTGCGGGTTGTAGGATTGAACCCGCTCAACGAGCTCGTACTGACGCATCATTTCTCGGTGCCGCGCTCCCAGCGGCGGGGCGCCCCGCGC
>DATCRS010000557.1:0-3703 GCA_036568845.1 Devosia sp.
CCGCCACAACTCGAAAGAGGGCTCCAAGCAGAACATTTCCGAGCACTACGATCTCGGCAATGATTTCTATGGCATGTGGCTCGATCCCTCGATGACCTATTCGTCGGCCATCTTCACCTCCGAGGATCAGTCGCTCGAAGAGGCCCAGCACCAGAAGTATCGCCGCGTCGCCGACATGGCGGGCGTGAAGCCGGGCGACAGCGTACTCGAGATCGGCTGCGGCTGGGGCGGCTTTGCCGAAACCGTCGCCAAGGATTTCGGCGCCTCCATCCGCGGCATCACGCTCTCGCGCGAGCAGCTCGCCTACGCCCAGGAGCGCATGCGGCGCCAAGGGCTCGACAAACTCGCGACGCTCGTCTTTGAGGACTATCGCGACACCCGGGGCCAGTTCGACCACATCGGCTCGATTGAGATGATCGAGGCCGTGGGCGAGGAGCACTGGCCAAGCTATTTCCAGACCGTGCACGACCGGCTGAAGCCCGGCGGCACTGCCGCCATCCAGGCCATCACCATAGACGAGCGCGACTTCGAGGACTACCGCCAGGGTCCGGACTTTATCCAGCGCTTCATCTTCCCCGGCGGCATGCTGCTCACCAAAACGGCGATGCAGGAGCAGGGGGATCGCGTCGGCTTGGTCCTCGAGAACTCCGAGACTTTCCGTCTCTCCTACGCCAAGACCCTGCGTCTCTGGCACGACCGCTTCCTCGAATGCTGGCCCGAGATCGAAAAGCTCGGCTACGACGAGGAATTCAAGCGCAAGTGGGTCTATTATCTCTGCTATTGCGAGGCCGGCTTCCTCGAAGGCTCGATCGACGTCGGCATCTACCAGTACCGTCGTCCGCTGGAGAGTTGACCTATTCCCGGAACTGCACGCCCAGTTCCTTGAGCGAGCGCCAGACGACGCGGCACGGATGCGGCCGGTGCCCGGGCGCAAACAGGTCGAACGTATTGGGGATGCTCGCCACCGACCCGGTGAACTCGAGCTTGGCGCCGCCGGCCGAAAGGTTGCGGATGATGCACTCGGTCCGGCCCCGTCCGCCGTTATAGACCAGCACGGCACGGATCAGAGTGTTGCGGCGTGGTGCCAGCCGCTTCTCGAGTCTCAGAAAGTCCACTGACGCACCCTCCTGGGTGGCGCCATATTGGCCGTTTCGTCTTGTTCTGAGGTTCACCCGGTTCGGAAAAGTCGCACCAAGGCGTTCATCCGTCGTTCATCATTGTAGCAGCGCGGTGGCTATTCCATGCCGGCGAGCTTCAAGCCCCCTAGATACTTGCTCAGCAGCGCGGGCTCCATGAAGCGCAAACTGTCGCCGACCGACAGAAGATTCATTTGCGGACTTACCCTCATAAAGCGCTCGAGGCAGTCCCGAGCGGCAGCCGTATCCCCATGATGGGCATGATAAACTGCCATGTCGCGCAGCGGCCAGTTGAGCCCCGGCCGCTCCGACATGGCCTGGCGTGCCATCTGCAACGCCTGCTGCGGGCGGCCGGCGGCGAAGTGAGCCAGCCCCATTCCCAGATGCACATTGAAAGCAAAGGGATCCAAAGGACTTAGCCGTTCCGACTGCTGGAACGCCGCCAGTCCTTCCTCGGGATTTCCGAGATAGACCTGCCCGAAGCCCCGCCGCATCCAGGCCCAGGCATGGTTCGGGTCGAGCACCAGCGCCTGATCGGCAAAGGCCGCCGCCTGCGCCACGTCGCCGCCCAGCTGCATCATCGCCGAGGCGATCGCCGTCAGCGCGGTAGGATCGTCCGATACCACCAAGGTCGCGGATTCTATGAGCTTTTGCGCCGCGGCCCGTTCCGCCGCAAAGTCGTTCGACCAATTATAGGCGACCTGCTGCCCATGCGCCCAGGCCGCCAGCGACGCGGCGAGCCCATAGTTGGGGTCGAGCTGCAGCGCGCGGTTGAGCAGCGCAATCGCCTCGGTGTTGTCCTGTGGACGATGCGCCCAAAGGTGCGGGAAGGAGCGCATGACGAGGTCATAGGCCGCGAGATTGTCCGGTCTTTTCGAGCGCGCCCGTTCGATCTCGGCGCGCCGGATCGAGGGCTGGATAGCGCTCGCCACCTCGGCCGCCATGCGGTCCTGCAGGTCGAACAGATCGGTTACGGCCCCATCTATCTTGTTGGACCAGATGTGGTTTCCGGAATCGGTCTCGACCAGCTGCGCGGTGATGCGCACGCGCTCGCCGACCCGCCGGACGGAGCCCTCGACAATGTAGCGGACGCCAAGCTCCCGCCCGATCTGCCGGACGTCCACTCCCGGCCGGCCCTTGTAGGCGAAGGCCGAATTGCGCGCGATGACGAAGAAGTCCTTCACCCGGCTGAGCGTCGCCGTGATCTCCTCGACCACCGCATCGGCAAAATAACCCTGGTCGGCTTCACCGGAGAGATTATCGAACGGCAGCACAACCACCGAAGGCCGGTTCGACGGGGGCGCCGCGATCGCCGCACGCTCCTGCTCGGCGGCCTGCTTCAGCACCCCGTCGGGGTGCCAGACATAGATGCGGACAGTCTTCGCGATGTTCTTGAGTTCGGTCGGACCCATGTCCGTGAACTCGAGCTCAGTCGTGCCGTCGAGGTACTGGAACATCCATTTGGTGATGCACATGCCGCCCGGCGGGGAGTGGCTCTGAACCCGCACCGCCAGGTTGATGCCGCTGCCATAGAGATCGTCGCCGGCCACCAGCACGTCGGCGAGCACGATTCCGGCGCGGATCTGGAACAATTCCCCGCCCGGAGCCTTGATCTTGCGCTCGTGGATTTCGCGCTGCAGCTCGGCTGTCCAGGTAACTGCCGCAACCACACTCTGGAATTCGGCCAAGAGGCCGTCGCCCATGGTCTTGAATACCTTGCCGCCATGGCCCGAAATCGTGCGCGCAATAAGCCGATCGTAGACCCGCTGCACGAGGCGGAGGGTCTGCCGTTCATTGCGCCCCACGAGGCGGGAATATCCCACCACGTCCAGCGAGACTATGGGAACCAGACGTCTGTCGGGTTGGACCATTCAAGAGTGTGCTTCTGCTGCAAGCACAGCCTCTATAGCACCGCGTTTTGGGAGTGAGAACGCCGCCAACACCTCGCCACGAAAAGAAAAAGCTCGGGAAGACCGACTTTTCGGGCAACTCTCTCTTGCGGCGGGACAGATTCTGCCTACGACGCGCGGCGCCAGCTTTCGGTGCGTAGCATGTCCTCGAGATCGGAGGCCCTCATCGGTCTGGCAAAGGCATAGCCCTGCAGGGCATCGCAGCCGAGACCGCGAAGGATACGCGCCTGTTCCAGCGTTTCGACGCCCTCGGCCACGACCTTGATTGACAGCGACTTGCCGATGTCGATCAACGACCCTACGAGCCGCCGCTGGCTTTCTGAGCTGACAATGGCGTCGATGAACTGGCGATCGATCTTCAAACGCTTCGGCTGCAGCTTGAGCAGGCTCAGAATCGAGGCATGGCCGGTGCCGAAGTCGTCAATGTTGATGTCAATGCCAAGATCGCGGATCTGGTCGAGGTTCCAGCTGACGAGGTCATCGGGCTCGTCGAGAAAGATCGATTCGAGCAGCTCGAACGACAGGATGCCCGGCCGGATGTCGAGGTGCCTGAGGCTCGAAATCAGGTGATCGTCGTGCAGTCGCCGGAACGAGACGTTGACGGAGACGGAGGGCACCCCAAGGCCTTGGGCCCGCCACCGCTCGAAGTCCGCAAGC